>CAZYSW010000012.1:0-28452 GCA_964650105.1 uncultured Nannocystaceae bacterium | reverse complement strand
TCCGCGATGACGCGGCGGGTGTGATCGATGACGTGCTGGGCCCCCCAAGCCCGCTCCGGACGCCGGCGGTAATAGCTGTCGTCGTGCGGGAGCTGAGCACCGCCCACCAACTTGCCCTGCGTCGGACGGCCGACGCTCTGGCCCGGCACCACGCGCACCGGGATCTCTCTGCCGGGGATGCGCAACCTTTGCCCCACTACGATGACCGTGTCGTCCAGCGTGTTCGCGCGCACGATGGCGTCGACGGTCGTCCCGTAGCGTCGGGCCAGTCGTCCGAGCGTGTCTCCGGCCTTCACCACGTGGACGGCCTCGTCGTCGGCGTCCGCACGCCGATCGGTCGGATCACACGCCGGGATCTTCAGCTCCACGCCCACGCGCAGCACGTCGCTGGTCAGGTCGTTCGCCCGCTGCAGCGCCGTGACGCTGCACCCGTGGGTCTGCGCAATCTTCCACAGGGTGTCGCCGGGGACCACCTCGTGCGTGGTCGCCCGCTCGCTCGCCCACGCGTTCGTCGAGAACGCGAACAGAGCCGCCATCGCCAGGACACGAGCTCCCATGGCTCCCCATTTCAACGAGAAAGGAGGCGCCGATGGCAAGTTTTCGCGGATCTGCGCCGGGGGTCGACGGGGGCGGCTGCACCGCCCGGGGTCGAGCGCCGAAAAACGCGAGTTTCGGGCGGCGTCCGCGACGTCCACGGGCCTCGTTCGGTGCGCGCGCCAGGCCGACGCGCGTGGCGTCGGCCCGAGCGCCACCGGTCGAGGCCTTGCCAGGCCACACCCCACCACGCCGAGCCGGGGCGTGAGCCCCCGACACGCAAACGCATCGGGTGATCGTCCGTCGGGTGATCGTGCGTCGCACGATCGTGCGCGCGTCGATCTCGGATGCAGCTCGAGGACCGCCGCCCATGGCCCGGCCTCCCTCGCCCCCGACCGGCCGTGTCTGCAGACGCGCCCTTTCACGCGGGCCTCGGCGGACGTCGTTCGCAATGCATCCATCCCGCCGCTGCACCGTCCGATGACCCCTCGAGCGGTTCGCGTCTGCGCTCGGGCCGCGGCCGATGCTAATCTACGCTGGACGCAATGCGCTCGAGCAGGCACCGACGTCGGAGACGCTGGGGCGTGATCCTGGCGTGTCTCGGCCCCGTCGCGTGGGCGTGCACCACCGACGCGACCCAGGCCGTAACCGGCGGCGCGACGGAGTCGAGCAGCGCCGACGATGCGGCGACCGACTCGCCCCCCGGCGACGACGACACCGGCACGGCGACCAGCAGCACGCCGGACTGCGGGAACGGAATCGTCGAGGTCGGCGAAGAGTGCGACGAGGGCCCCGACAACGGGTCGAGCTCGTGCTCGGAGACTTGCGAACGCTACATCTGCGGCGACGGAACGGTCGACCCCGGCGAACAGTGCGACAACGGCCCCGACAACGGACCGGGCCAGCTTTGCAACGCGAGCTGCTGGGACAACGTCTGCGGCGACGGGGACCGGGGACCGCACGAGGCATGCGACGACGGCAACCTGGGCGACGGGGACGGCTGCAGCGCAGATTGCAAGCTCGAGAGCTGCGGTGACGCGGTCGTCGACGACCTCGAGGATTGCGACGACGGCAATCGGGACAACGACGACGGTTGCACCGAACACTGCACGGCCCCCGTGTGCGGCGACGGATTCACGCAGCCCAGCCAGGGCGAGACCTGCGACGACGGGGCCGACAACGGCAACGACGCGGCCTGTACGGCCAATTGCCAGATGGCCTATTGCGGGGACGGCCTGGTGTGGGAGGGCCAGGAGACCTGCGACGACGGCAACGACGACAACTTCGATGCCTGTCCCAACGACTGCCGAGAGGCCGAATGCGGCGACGGGGTGGTCGAGGCCACCGAGGACTGCGAAGCGGGGATGGGCGGTGGCGTCGATTGCACCGACCTGGGGTACGACGGTGGCCAGCTTTCGTGCAAGCAGTGCAAGTTCGACGAGACCGGGTGCACGCGCTGCGACGGCGTGCAGCTCGAGCCCGGAGAGGTCTGCGACGGCGCTCATCTCCGCGGCGCCACCTGTGCGTCCCAAACGGGACACGCGGGGGCCGGCGGCACGTTGAAGTGCAACGCCACGTGCTCGGGCTTCGACGTCTCGGGCTGCCACTTCTGCGGCAACGGCAAGCGAGATCCCGGCGAGCAATGCGACGGCAACGACAAGCCGACGTGTGCGGACGTCAACGGCCTCGGCTCCACGGGAATGACGACCTGCGACGCGAGCTGCATGCTGAACACGTCGATGTGCACCGACTGCGGCAACGACGACCAGGAAGGCGACGAGCAGTGCGACGGCACCGACATCCCGGGCAACTGCGCGAGCCTGCCGGGCTTCACCGGGGGCGGACCGCTGCTGTGCCGCCCCGACTGCACCTACGACACGACGAACTGTTTTTGAGCGAGACGCCAGGGCCGGCCCGCGTCAGCCCTCCTCCGGCTCGAGTCGCAGCGCGGCCGAGTTGATGCAGTAACGCATCCCGGTGGGTCGCGGGCCGTCCGGGAACAGATGGCCCAGGTGCCCGCCACAGCCGGCGCACAGCACCTCGGTCCGAACCATCCCGTGCGAGACGTCGGTGGCCTCCTCCACGTTCCGGGGATCGGCCGGCGCCCAAAAGCTGGGCCAGCCCGACCCCGAGTCGTACTTCTCCGACGACCGGAACAGCGGCGTTCCACATCCGGCACAGCGATAGAGGCCGGGCCGCTTTTCGTCGTAGTACTCGCCGGTGAACGCCCGCTCGGTCCCTTTTTGGCGGAGGACTCGGTACTGCTCGGGCGTGAGCCGCTCCCGCCACGCTTCGTCGGGGAGGTCCTTGGGGTGCCCCATGGGCACATGATGCCCCATGCGAGGCCCTCGCGAACCCTTCGACCGCGCTCGTCCACGGCGCTTGCGTTGGTGCGCGGACGCGACGATGGTTGCCGCGACACCGTGCCTCCCTCGCCCCCTGCCGTCGAGCCGCGCGCCCGGGTCCGCGACCGCCTCGGCGCGTTCGATCCGCCCGGGTGGGCCGACTGGGTCGTCCCGCTCGCAGCGGCTGCGTCATGGTCGGTGGCGCTGGCCGCCACCTCGGGCGCCGGCCTGGCCACGGTCCGCGGCATGGTGTTCGTCGGCGGCCCGATCGTCCTTTTGGCCGGTCTGCACGCACGGCTCACCGGATATCTGCACGCGCCGGCCCGCCTGCTTCTGCTCCCGCTGCCGTTGCCACCCCGCGAACATTTCGTCGCGGCACGGCGTCGTCACCTGCGCGGACTCGTCACCACGGGGCTGTCGGGAAGCGGCGCGTTGTTGCTGGGCCTGGTGACCGTGGGTGCTCCACCGGGCGGTGCGACGCTGGGGCTCGTGGTCGACTGGCTGTGGCTGCTGGTGCTCGCGGGGCTCACCGAGCCCGCGATTGCCGGGGCATCGGCGTGGCTCGGCCGACGCTTCGAGGCGGGCACCTGGCCGCATCAGCTCCAGCGAAGCCTCGGCGGCGGCTGGACGCTCCCGGAGGCGACCGTCCACCTCTACGCGCCCGCGGTGGGCCTCGGCCTGGCCGCCGCCCTCGCCATGCCCGGCCAGCTCCTCGTCGATCGTCTGGTCGACGGGCTGCGCGTTCCGAGCGGCCTGGCCGCGGCCGCGGCGATCGGCCTGGCCGCGGGCGTCGTCCTCTTCGTCACCGCCCCCCTCCTGTACGCCCGCGGCATGTTCGAAGCCATCCCCTGGCTGTCCGAGGTGACGCGCACGCTGGCCGGCCCCCCCGTCCCCGAGCCGGCTCCCAGGTGGGTGCGACGGATCTCCGATCCGGTGCTACGGCTCTTGGTGTTGCAGTTCCTGCGTCAGACGCCGGTGCCCGTGCTCCGCCTGCTCGTGCTGACGGGCACCCTCGTCTGGGTCGCGCTCGTCGACACGCTCACCCCGACGCTGGTCGCCGTCGTCGCCGGTGCGGGGCTCTTGTGGATCGTTCCGGCGCGCAAGATCGCCCAGGCCCGACCGGCACGCGCCCGCCTGCTCGCTCCCTTGCCCCTGCCCACGCGCACCGGCCGGCACCGAGGGGCCCTGGCGCTGGTGTGGAGCCCGGTCGTCGCGCCCTGGCTGGTGCTGGCGGCGCGACATGGAGGCGTCTGGTGACCTCACCTCTGCGGGTCCACGGCATCGTCAAGCGGTTCGGGCCGCGCACGGTCCTGGACGGGATCGATCTCGAGGTCGCCCCCGGCGAGTCGGTCGTGCTCTTGGGGCCCAACGGCGCCGGCAAGTCGACGCTCATCGGTTGCATCTGCGGCACGGTGATCCCCGACGCGGGCACGGTCGCGATCGGTGGACACGATCTGTCCGCCGAGCCGCTCGCGTCGCGGGCCGCCCTGCGCTACCTGCCGCAGGAGGTCGAGGTGCCGCCGGGCCTCACCGGCCGCGAGCTGCTGGAGTTCTACGCAGCGGTGTATCGCGATCCGGACGGTGCCCGCGCGGCCGAGGCGTTCACGGGCCTGGGCGATGCGCTCGATCGCCTCGCCACCACCTACAGCGTCGGCATGCGGCGCCTTCTGGCCTTCGCCGGCCTCCTGCCGGGTGCGGCGGCGCTGTTCGTGCTCGACGAGCCGTTCGCGGGCGTGGACGCCGATGGCCGTGCCCGCATGGTGGAGATCCTGTCGCGCGCGCGCAACGATGGTGCCGGCCTTCTTCTGGCCGCCCACGATCGCGACGCCGCCGAGCTCGAGGCCCTCGGCGCGCGAGCCGTCCACCTCGACGACGGGAAGGTCTCGTGAACGTCGGGGTTTGGGGCGCGGGCGCAGTCGGTGGCTACCTGGGGATCCGCCTGTCCGCGGCCGGGGTCCCGGTGACCATGGTGGCGCGCGCGGCCATGGTCGAACAAGCGGACGCGCTGGTGGCCTACGACCTGTCGGGGCGGGTCCATCGTCCGCGCGCCGACCTTCGGGTCACCGAAGATCCCACGGCGCTCGCCGACGCCGACGTCTGTCTGGTGACGGTGAAGTCGCGCGACACGGTGCAGACCGGCAAGACGCTGTCGCGGGTGCTGCCTCCGCGCACGCTGGTGATCTCGTTCCAAAACGGCCTGCGCAACGCCGAACGGCTGCGGACGGCGCTGCGCAACCCGGTGCTCGGCGGCATGGTGGGGTTCAACGTGATCCGAGACGGGCCGAGGTTCGTCCAGGCCACGCGCGCACCGCTGGTCACGGGCCCCGCACCGGCCAAGCACGCCCCGGTGCTCGAGGCCCTGGTCGCATCGATGCGCGAGGCGGGCCTGCCCGTGCAGGTTCGTGCGGACATCGATGCGGTGCTGGCGGGGAAGCTGCTGCTCAACCTCAACAACGCCGTGTGTGCGGTCACCGGGGCATCGATCGCCCAGTCGCTCCGCGATCGGCGGCTGCGCTGGTGCTTCGCACGACTGATGCGCGAGGGTTGGGCCGTCATGCGTGCCGCGGGGATCCGACCGGCCAACGTCGTGGGCCTGCCGCCCTGGCTCATCGCGCGGGTGCTGGCATGGCCCGACGCGATCGTGCTGCGTGTCGTCCGGCGACTGGTGGCCATCGACCCGCGTGCCCGCTCGTCGACGCTGGTCGATCTGGAGGCCGGCAAGCCCACCGAGATCGACGATCTCAGCGGCGAGATCGTGCGCCTGGGCGAACGCGTCGGACACCCGGCTCCGGCCAATCGCGTGGTGGTGGAGGCCGTTCACGCCCTGGAGGCCAGTGGTCCCCCACCCCGCTTCTGGACGCCCGACGCCCTGCGGGACGCGATCGCCCGCGCGACGGCTCAGTAGCTCAGGATCGTCTCGACGCGGGTCGGGGCCAGGCGCGCCCGTCCCTCCAGGGTGGTGAGCTCGATGAGGAACAACGTCGAGAGCACCTCGCCGCCGAGCCGTCGCACCAACTCGCACGCGGCCTGGGCCGTCCCCCCCGTGGCCAGCAGATCGTCGACCACGATCACCCGGTCTCCGGGATCGATGGCGTCGGCATGGATCTGAAGGCTGTCGGTCCCGTACTCCAGCGCGTAGGTGACTTCGATGGTCTTGCCCGGGAGCTTGCCGGGTTTGCGCACCAGCACGAAGCCGGCGCGCAAGCGCTCGGCCAGGGCGATGCCAAACAGGAACCCGCGGGACTCGATCCCCACGATCTTGTCGATCTGCCCCGCCAGATCGCCGATGTGATGCAGGTGCAGGTCGAGCGCCGCCGACAGACCATCGGGCTGGACGAGGACCGGCGTGATGTCGCGAAACAGGATCCCCGGCTTGGGGAAGTCGGGAATGCTTCGCACGCGCGCGGCCACCAGGCTGCTCCGTTGCTCGAGCTCTCGAGGCGTCAAACGGAACGACTTCGTCACGCGCCGAGCTTCCCACGTTTCGCGGGACTCGTCGAACACGACGCGCCCGTCGGTCCCTCTTCGGGGCGAGCGCCTACTTCCCCGCGCGCCGAACCAGGGCCCGCGTCGTGTCGAGGTCGGGCGCCGTGATGTCCAGCTCGAGCGGTGTGACGGCGATGCGATGCTGCGCGACCACGTAGGTGTCCTCGCCTCGCGCGTCCTCGCCGGGCGCGACGGGCCCGCCGATCCAGTAGTAGGGCCGCCCCTGCGGGTCGGTGCGATGCTCGACGGTGTCCTGATATCGGCGTCGACCCAGCCGGGTCACCTCGACCGGCAGCTCGGCTCCGCGGACCCGCGCCTCGCTGTCGCTGGCACGCGCCTGGTCGGGCGCCGCAGGCACGTTCACGCTCACCAGGTGCGGCGTCCCGTCCTCCAGAAGCGCCCGGGCCAGACGTCGGGTGACGGCGTGCGCCCAGTAGGGGCTGATCCCGCGATCGCACGAAACCGCCAGCGCCGGAACGCCGCGTAGGTGCGCTTCGGCAGCGGCCCCCACGGTCCCGCTGTAGAACACGTCCGTCCCGAGGTTGAAGCCGGCGTTGATCCCCGACAGCACGAGGTCGGGTCGGCGATCGCAGATCTGCAGCACGCCGAGATACACGCAATCGACGGGCGTGCCGCTGACCCCCCACCAGCCCGGTCGAATCTCGTGCGCCCGCAAGTGGGTGTGGAAGGTGATCGCGTGGCTGGATCCGCTGCGCTCGGTTTCCGGCGCACACACGATGACGTCGCCCAGCCCCTCGACTGCGTCGGCGAGCGCGGCGATGCCGGGCGCCAGCACGCCGTCGTCGTTGGTGACCAGGATCAGCGGTCGCATCGGTCGCCAGGCCCGCTCGGTGCGGGGCTCCCACTTTAGCGCCCGGACCCCGGAGAACCATCCCCCACCGGGACACCCGAACGCGGTGAGCGGCTGCGCCGCCCTGCGAAAAAACCGACGCGGCTTCGGGAACGATCGCCCGAAGCCGCGTTTCCGTTTCGTCGGGGCGAGAGGATTTGAACCTCCGACCCCTAGACCCCCAGTCTAGTGCGCTACCAGGCTGCGCTACGCCCCGAATCGGAGGATGGGGCTTATACAAGCTGCCGCGGGCGGCTGCAAGGCGGGCGATGCCGCGCGCAACGCGGTCACCGCGGGGCCCGCTGCGGCCGCGCCAGGATCGATGCTTCGCCGTCCAAGAGCCCCCGCGCACCGCCGGCCTGCGCCACGAACGTCGCCGGGTCGGCCGCGCTGCGGTCGAGGAGCTCCTCCGAGCTCACCAGGTTCTTGGCCTCCTCCAGCAGGGCTCGTACCCGCTCGAGGGATTGCCGCGCGAGGTAGGCCCCGCTGGGCATCGCCATCTCGCACGCATCTCCCGCCTCCTTGAGCTGCTTGCGTGCGCCCGCGATGGTGAACTTCTGGCTGTAGAGCAGGTGCTTGATCTTGAGCAGCGTCGCCACGTCGCGACGCCGATACACGCGCTGTTGCGTCCTCGACTTCTGAGGGCGCAGCGTCTTGAACTCCGTCTCCCAGTACCGGAGGACGTAGGCCGGAACACCGACGATCTCGGACACTTCGCCGATCTTGAAGTACAGCTTGTCCGATCCGAGGTCCAGATCGTCCGGCTCCGTCGCGCTCGTTCGCTTGCCAGCGCGCGGCCGCTTGTTACGCCTGGCCTTTTGCATGGTGCCGCCCATCAGCCGCCGTTGAGCGCCTGCTTGAGCACCGGGCTCGGCTTGAAGGTGAGCACCTTCCGTGCGTCGATGGTGATCTCGGTCCCCGTCTGCGGGTTTCGCCCCGGACGGGGTTGCTTCTCGCGAACGACGAAGTTACCGAAGCCGGAGATCTTGATCTTCTCGCCCGCCTCGAGTGTGCACTTCATCACGTCGAAGACTTTCTCCACGAGATCGGCCGCCTCCTTCTTGGAGAAGCCACCGACGCGCTCGCAGACTCGATCGATGATGTCGGCTTTCGTCATCTCGAGATCGGATCCTTCCCACAACGGGCCCCTTGTGCAAGTGGCCGCCGAGGCGCCCCGCATTTTCCGCTCCGGCGGACGATCGGCGTTCGCGTGGGGCACGTCGCGCGGGGCGCTGTGCGCACGAGCCCCCGGCTGACCGCGACAGCGCGTCAGCGGGCGTGCACCCCGGGGTCGAACGCAGCCAGGCGCGCGGTGGCCCTGCTCACCACGGCCGCGTGCCAGGCCTGGACCTCCTCGTCGGTCACCGATCGTTCGCGCGCGCGATAGTGCAGGCGCAACAGCAACGCGCGACGGCCCGTCGGCACGCCGGGACCGCGATAGTCCTCGAGCACCTCGATGGCTTCGGTTCCTGCATCTCCGGCGCTCAGACGAGGTGGGTCGGGCTCGGACGCGGAGGCGGCGATCTCCTGCTCGGCCTCCCGCAAGGCGTCCACCACCAGCGCGGCCGGCAGCGTGATCGAGATCTCCAGCGAGAGATCGCGCGCGGTCGCGGGGAAGCGCGGCAACTCCCGGTAGGCCGCAGGACGAAGATCGGGCAGGGCTTCGACGTCGAGCTCGCCGTACACGGCCCGCACGGTGTCGGGAAGCTGCCACGCTCGCAGCAACGCGGGGTGGATCTCACCGAAATGGCCCACGAATACCCGGCCTTCCTCGCGCTGGAGCGCCACGCGTGCCTGGACTCCCGGGTGCAGCCAGGGCACCGGGCCCGCCTCGTCGTCGCACGGACGCAGGCTGCCGCGATGCCCCAGACGCGCGAGCACGTCGAGCAGGATCCCGGCCATGGCGCGTGCGTCGTGGGCTCGGGCCTCGGGTTCTCCGGGACGGACCCCGGGCGACAGCAGGATCCCCACGCGCCGAGGCTCTCGGGGCAGCCGGGCATCGACCTCGGCCGTGGGACCCGACGTCGGCGCGGGTGCGCCTTTGGGCCAAAAATACACGCGCCCGAGCTCGAACGACCGCACCGCACGGCCGTGCCGGGCGACGTTGAGTTGTAGCGCGTCGAGCAGGCCGGGCAGAAGGTGCGTGCGCAAGAGGCTTCCGGTGGTGCGCATCGGGTTGGCCAGCCGAACCGCGCGCGACAACGGCACGGCGTGCTCGAAGAAGGCCAGCGCGGTCTCGCTGCCGAACACGAAGCTCACGTGCTCGACCAGGCCCACGCCGCGCAGGGCGTCGACCAGGGCCGACTCCGCGTGCATGCGGGCTCGATTGGCCGCCTCTTCGGGTGAGATCTCGAGTCGGGGCGGCTCGGTGGGCAAGCTGGCGACGGCCGGGAGCGCGTCGAGCCCGAAGTGCCGCACGACCTCCTCGATGAGGTCCACCTCGCGCTGCAGATCGGGGCGGTGGGTCGGAGCCACGCACCGCCAGGCCGCGGGGTCCGTCACGTCGACGCTCACCCCGATCCCGTCGAGGATCCGTTGCGCGGCCGCGTCGGGGATGTCCATGCCCAAGAGCGTCTTCACCCGCGCGGGACGCAAGGTGATGCGTGCCGGCGTGGGGCGCTCTCCCTGGACGTCCACCGCCGCGACGCATCGGCCCCCGGCGAGCGCCTCGATGAGCTCGCGGGCCCGCGCGGTGGCCCCAGTGAGCCCATCGCCGTGGTCGACGCCGCGCTCGAATCGATAGCTGCTGTCGGTCGCGATCTGGTGGCGTCGGGCCGTGCGTCGGATCGACGGAGGGGCGAACCACGCCGCCTCCAACAAGATGCGCCGCGTGTGCGCCTCGACGCCCGAGTCCGCGCCGCCCATCACGCCCGCCAGCGCCTGGGGTCGCTCGGCATCGGCGATGACCAGGTCGTCGGGGTCCAGCTCGAGGGTTCGGTCGTCGAGCGTGGTCATGGGCTCGGCGGGCCGGGCCATCCGCACCACGACGCGTCCTTCCGCGAGGCGATCGCGGTCGAACGCGTGCAGCGGCTGCCCCCACTCCATGAGGACGAGATTCGTGATGTCGACGAGGTTGTTGATCGGACGCAGCCCCAGCCGAAACAGCCGAACGCGAAGCCACAGGGGCGATGGAGCCACGCGCACGTCGTCGTAGGCGTGACCGATGTACCGGCCGCAGCGATCGGCCGCCTCGAGCGTGACGAGCTCGGGCCGCGTCTCCACCTGCGGCAGGCGTCCTCGAGGCAGCACGAGCGTCCGCTCGAGCTTGACCGCCAGGTCGCGCGCGACGCCGACGTGCCCCAACGCATCGGGCCGGTTGGGCGTGATGCTCAGGGTGTAGACGGTGTCGACGATCTCCGGGACCACGTCGATGAGGCGCGCCCCGGTCTCCCACTCGGACGGCAGCACCAGGATGCCGGATGCGTCGGGACCGATGCCGAGCTCGTCCTCGGCGCAGATCATCCCGCGGCTCTCGACGCCGCGGATCGATCGCGCCTCCAGGGTGAGCCCGTTCGGCAAGGTGACCCCGACGGGGGCGAACGCCACCTTGCCGCCGGGCACCGGCACGTTGTCGGCTCCACAGACCACGCGCAACGAGCTGGTTCCGTCGTGCAACTGCACCAGCCGGAGCTTCTGCGCCTGCGGATGGGGCTCGATGCCCTCGACGCGCGCGACGACCACCCGCTCCAGCCCTTCGCCGAAACGCTCGACGCCCTCCACCTCCAAGCCGATGCCGGTGATGACATCGCCGAGCTCGGCGTCCGAGCAGGGCAGCGGGCCGCCCAGGAGCAGCTCGAGCCAGTTGCGCGAGATCAGCACGGGAACTGCTCCAGAAAGCGGACGTCACCCTCGAACAGGAGGCGCAGGTGGGGCACGGCGTGCAGGAGCATGGCCATGCGATCGATGCCGAAGCCAAAAGCCCATCCGGTGTACACCTCCGGGTCGTAGCCGGCCGCCTCGAACACCGCGGGGTGCACCATCCCCGAGCCCCCCAGCTCGATCCAGCCGGTGCGCTTGCAGAGATTGCACCCGCTGCCCGAGCAGAACGGGCACTGCATGTCGAACTCGGCCCCGGGCTCGACGAAGGGGAAGAACGAGGGACGGAAGCGAACGCCCAGCTCGGTACCGAAGTACGCGCTCACGAAGCGCATGAGCGTGGCCTTGAGGTCGGCCATGCTCACGCCCACGTCGACGTACAAGCCCTCGATCTGGTGGAACATCGGCGAGTGCGTCGCGTCGTCGTCGCGCCGAAAGACCGTTCCCATGGCGATCACCCGCACCGGCGGCTTGCGCTGCAGCATGGTGCGGATCTGGACCGGCGAGGTGTGCGTGCGCAGGACGAGCCCGCCCTCGTCCTCGCGACGACCTCGCACGAAGAACGTGTCCTGCATGTCGCGCGCGGGGTGATCGGCGGGGATGTTCAGATCGTCGAAGTTGTAGCGCTCGTCCTCGACGTGGGGTCCGTCGACGACGTCGAACCCCAATGACCGAAACACGCGCTCGAGCTCTCGACGGGTGCGGGTGACCAGGTGCAGCGTGCCCAGCGGCGATCGCCGGGGGAGCATCGTGAGGTCCTCGATCCGCTCCAGCTCTCGCTTTCGCGCGGCCTCCTCCAGCGCCTGCTTGCGGCGCTCGATGGCGTCCTCGATGGCTTGCTTGGCGCGGTTGAACGCCTGCCCGAAGGCCTTGCGCCCCTCGGGGGGAAGCTCGCTCATCCGGGTGCGCAAGCGGGTGACGCTGCCCTTCTTGCCGAGGTATCGAACCTGCAGCTCGTAGAGCGCGTCGGCGTCGGCCACCTCGCCGATCTCGGCCTGGGCCCGCGACACGAGCCCCTCGAGCTCACCCTCCACGCTCACGGCTCGAAACCATACCCCAGCGCCTCACCCCACCCAACCTTCGTCGCGCGACCTCCGACGGCAGCGACGTGGTGCACGTCCCGGCGAGCGCATACCCGCGGTCCCGGCGACGGAGGCGACGTGGTGCGTTCACGAAAACGCGAACGTCGGGTACGTGGCCACCCACGACCTCGCTCACCGGCGAGCACGCCTGACCGGAGCGCGCCTCGCCGCGTGTTCTCGAACCGTGGCGATGGTCCTCAGACTGCGGCGCGCTGCTCGAGCCCGACCTTGGCCTTGGCGACCACCTGCGCGAACGCATCGGGATCGACGATGGCCAGCTCGGCCAACACCCGGCGATCGAGCTCGATCCCCGCGCGGTCGAGACCGGCGATGAAACGGCTGTAGCTGAGGCCGTGCATCCGCGCCGCCGCGCCGATGCGGACGATCCACAACCGCCGCATGTCTCGCTTCTTGACCTTGCGTCCGCGGTACGAGTGCTGCCACGCCTTGTGCACCGCCTCGACGGCCCGACGCCAGATCCGTCGCCGACCACCGCGAAAACCGCTCGCATGGCGGAGGATGCGATTGCGACGGCGGCGTGCCTTGAATCCTCGCTTGGCCCTGGGCATGGCTCACTTCCCTCCGTACGGCAACAGAGCGTCGATGCGACGCTGATCGGGCTCGGACACGATCGTCATGCCGCGAAGCCGCCGGACGCGATCGGCATTCTTCTTGGTCAGAATGTGGTTCTTGTGGCTGAACTTGCGCTTGGCCTTGCCAGTGGCGGTGAACCGGAAGCGCTTCTTCGAGCCGCTGTGGGACTTCTGCTTGGGCATGACGGATCCGCGTGAGGGGCGGCTATGTACCGAAACGAGCCGGCCGACGCAAGCCAGGGCCACGCCGTGATCGGCGGGCCCTGGCCGATGACGCAGCGCCGCGCCGGGCGGGAACGCGCAGGCCCTCAATCCGCGGACGCCGCGATGTCCGCGGACGGGCCGTCGGCGGGGGCCCGCGTGGGCGTGTCCGCCTGCGGGGGCGCGGGGGCGGCCCCCCCGGCGGGAGCACCGGCGGGCTTGGGTGGGCGAGGCTTGCCCGCCTCGCGACTCGGCTTGGGCGCGAGCACCATGTTCATGCGGTTGCCTTCCATCTGCGCAACCTGCACGACCGTGGCGAGATCGGCGACCTCCTTGCAGACGCGATCGAGGATCGCCCGACCCGTCTCGGGGTGGGTCACCTCGCGACCGCGGAACTGCACGACGAGCTTGACCTTGTCGCCGTCACCGAGGAAGCGCCGCACGTGGCGAAGCTTGAAATCGAAGTCGTGGCCGTGGGTCTTCGGCCGAAACTTCACTTCCTTGAGCTCGAAGGTCTTCTGGTGCTTCTTGGCCTCGCGCTCGCGCTTGGCGGTCTCGTACTTGAACTTTCCGTAGTCCATGATCTTGCAGACCGGTGGATTGGCCTTGGGATTGACCTCCACCAACTGCAAGCCCGCTTCGGCGGCGAGCTCCATGGCGTCCGGCGTGGACATGATTCCGCGTTGCTCGCCGTTCTGATCGATCACACGCACTTCGCGGGCGCGGATGCGCCGTCCCACGCGATGCTGTTCCGACGGGCGAGGAGTCGGTCTCGAGCTTCTTCTACCTATGGTTCTTTCTCCTGCAGAGTGGCGATCCGCCCGGGTGAGCACTTCGACCGCGTCAAAGGCGGCCCCGGCGGCCGGGCCCTACCTTTCCGGTTTTTCGCGGCTGCCGTCAAGCGGCGATTCGAACGATTCGCCGCCCGTGCGGGGGGCAACCTCCCCCACCCTCTAGCATCGTCCGCGCGCCCGTGCGAGGTGGCGATGCCAGCCGAAACGATGCCCCGGCCGGCGAAAGGGTCGCCGACCGGGGCATTCCGTAGGGCCGGGCGGCTTCGAACCGCCGACCTCTACCGTGTCAAGGTAGCGCTCTACCCCTGAGCTACGGCCCTTCGGGCTCGCGGACCAACGCCCGCGAGGCACGGCGGTTTAGCGCGCCACGCTCCCCCGGTCAATAGCCTGTTGGCGCCGGCGCGCCACCGCCACGACGCGGACCCGGGGGGCTGGCGGCACGCCGCTTCGTCTCGCCGCCTCCACCGCGCGAATTCACCGCGAGATCGCGCCTCGGGCCGCGCTCGGCGAGACGTCCGCGACCGACCGCCACCGCGACGAGCGCATCCCCCCGCCGATCGCCGCACCGTCCACGCCCCGGGAGGCGAACGACGCGATCGCGGCCGCCCCGTCCGCCTTCCATCGCCCTTCGGCTGCACGCGGAGATCGAGCCGCCGGAGCGCTCGCGGCCCGGGCCACCCACGGGTCGTGCCGCCCGATGCCCCCCTCGACCCTCGCGCCCGTCGAGGCACGCGTGACCCACAGGTCGACCAACGATGGCCCGCCCCCGCTCGGGCGAGAGGACGACGACAAGGACGCGTGCCCGCGGGGCCCCCGGACACGGAATCGCGCGTCGACACCGAGGGCTGCCCCTCACGCGGTCGAACGCCGCCCTCCATCGGAAACACACCCCGGCAGACGGCCCCCGTGCAAGGCGTTGCGACGGCGCCGATCGGACGGACCCGCGGGTCGGGCGGGCCTCGGCGAGCCCTCCGAGGGATGCCTTCGCCGTCGCTTGTCGGAAACCCTCGCACCGTTCACACTGATGCGATGCGGAAGATCATGATTTCGGGGCTTCACCCCCTGGGGTGGATGCTCCTGGCGGCGGCGTGCAACACCGCCGATGGTGGGAGAGGCAGCGGTGACGCGTCCGAAGGAACGGGCGTGCTGGAGGGCTCGGGAACGGCCCACGGCACCGACGACTCGGGCTCGAGCGGGGCATCGGGAACGTCCACGACCTCCTCCGACGGGACGAGCGCGGCGGACACGGGGACCACGACCGGTGACGACGACACCGGGACCGGCAATCCGGGGACGACGGGCGTGTCGACCACGGCGGACACGTCGTCCAGTTCGGGGACCGACGACGGCGACGTCGTTCCATGCGACGTGCTCAACCCCGAGGTCACCTACGTCCCGCCCAACGTCATGTTCGTGCTCGACAAGTCGGGGAGCATGACCAGCAACTCCTGGAATCACGACAACGATCCGAACACGCCGAACATCACGCGCTGGGCCACCCTGCACCAGGTCGTGTCGATGATCGTCAATCAGTACGAAAGTCAGGTGAAGTTCGGCGCGAAGCTCTACCCGACCAACACCGGTTGTGGGACGTCCGCGAACATGGAGGTGCCGCTGGCGCTGAACAACGCCGCGGCCATCATCGCGGGCATCCCCCCGGAGAGCACTTCCATCTCCAACACCGCTCTCACCCCACCCCAGCAGGGCGTCGAGACCACCCGGAACTACCTCAACCAGGTGGTTCCGGACGAGCCGCGCGCGATGCTGGTCGTGATGGACGGGCAAGTCCACTCGTCGTGCGGGACCCAGCAAGGCTTCATCAACGCCCTGTCGAGCATCTACAACAACGACGGCATCCCGGTCTACATGGTCGGCATCGACATCAGCGGCGCGCTGGTGAACGCGATGAACGACTACGCCGAGGCCGGTGGCGTCCCCAAGCAAGGCAACGAGAAGTTCTACAACTCGTCCAACGGCATCGAGCTCCAGCAAGCGATGGAGGACATCATCGAGTCGGTGCTGAGCTGTTCGGTCACCCTCAACCCCGAGCCCGCGTTTCCGGACCTGACGAAGGTCATCCTCGGTGGAATGGAGCTGAGCCAGGTCACCGACTGTGACACCGAGGACGGGTGGGTCTGGGAGACCCAGTACAGCGAGATCCGCCTGTGCGGGGCCGCGTGCGCCGAGTTCAAGACCCTCCAGAACGTCGAGATCGAGTTCTACTGCGACCCCGGCTAGCGCTCACGGTCGACGGCCACGCCACGCGCCGTCGTGGGCGTGGCCGTCCCCACCATCGCCGCGGGCGAGCCCCTCCGCGTCCGCCGGCCCTTGCCCGGGGCGAGCGCGGCGTCATGCGCTGCGAACGCGTCGATCGCCCCGGCGGATCGCGCTCAGCTCGTCCTCGGCGTACAGCCCCTCGATGAGCTCGCGGTAGCGTTCGTAGACGAACCGACGGCGAACCTTCCGGGTGGGCGTGAGCTCCCCGCCCTGCTCGGTCATGGGCCGCGGCGCGATGGCGAAGCGACGCACCTGCTCGTGCCGGGCGAGCTGGGCGTTCACCGCGTCCACGTGCCCCTGCAGGATCTGCCGGATCCGTGGATGCACCACCAGATCGTGGTAGGTGCGGCACCCCAGCCCCTCGTACTCCGAGCGGCGCATCATCGCCTCCTCGTCCACCTCGATGAGTGCGACGGGGTACGGTCGCCCCTCGCCGTAGATGGCGACGTGACCGATTCCCTCCATCACGCGCAAACGATCTTCGATCGCGCGGGGAGCCACGTACTTGCCCGCGGTGGTCTTGAACAGGTCCTTCTTGCGGTCGGTGATCCGCAGAAAACCGTCCTGGAGCTCGCCGATGTCTCCGGTGCGGAACCACCCGTGCCGATCGAACGCGGCCGCCGTCTCCTCGGGCAGGCCATGATAGCGCGCCATCACGTTGTGACCGCGGACGAGCACCTCGCCGTCCTCGGCGATCCGGATCTCGCAGCCCGGCATCGCCGGTCCGACGGTGCCGAAGCGGAACCGATCGGGACGGTTGACGTTCGTCGCCCCCGTCGTCTCCGTCAGACCGTAGCCCTCCAGGATGAGCACGCCGCAGGCATGAAAGAACTCCCCCAGCTCGCGGGCCAGGGGCGCCCCACCGCACACGCAAAAGCGCAGCCGACCGCCGAACAGCGCGGCCACGCGCCCGAGGAACAGACGATCGGCAACCGCATGGCGCACCATCAACGACGCTGGCGGAATCTGCCCCCGCTGTCGGTAGCCGCTGACCCGCCGTCCCAGATCGAGGGCCAGCTCGAAGGCCTTGCGCGTCACCGGGGAGCGCCCGACGATCTCGCGCTGGATCCGGCTGTACAGTCGCTCGTACATCCGGGGAACGCCGCCCATGAAGGTCGGGGCGATCTCGATCAGGTGCGTGACGAGATCCTGCTCGCCGTCGGCAACCGCCGTGACGGCCCCCTGCTCCACCGCACCCCAGACCAGATGGCGGGCGAAGATGTGAGCCAGCGGAAGCACGAGCAGGTGCTCGTCGGTCTCGTCGACGGGCACCACGTTCTTGATCGCCCACGACTCGTACACGATGTTCTCGTGGGTGAGCTCGACCCCCTTGGGGTGGCCCGTGGTGCCCGAGGTGTAGACCCACGTCCAGGCGTCCGAGAGCGTCAGCGAACCCCGGACCTCGTCGAGCTCGGCGGCCGCGGTGCCTTCGGGTTCGGCCAGCGCGTCCGCACCTGCGCGTCGAACCGACGCCCAGGCGCGGCACTCGAGCGCCGGCGCGGCCTCGATCTCGCCGCGGGCCGGCACGGCACCGTCGAGCACGATCGCGTGCGCGACCGCCTCGGGCAGGGCCTGCGTCTGGGCGAGCCGCCGTAGGCGCGACGCGTCGTCGACGAGCAACGCGCGGGCCCCCGCGTCGCGCAGGATGAAGCCGACGTGCTCGGCGGCCAGGCTCGGGTAGATCGGCACCGACACCAGACCGGCGACCGCACACGCGAAATCGACGAGGACCCACTCCAGCCGGGTGGGCGCCAGGATGGCGACGCGGTCCCCCGTCGACAGGCCCAACCTCCTCAGCCCCGCGGCGACCTCCCGCACCGCGTCGCCCACCTGCCGCCAGGTCAGGGTTTGCCAGGCCCCCCCGAGCTTGTGGCGCAGCGCAGGTCCGTGCGGCGAACGCTCGACCCTCGAAAAGAGCATCCGAACTGCGTTCGGATACTTCAGCCCCTCGGCTGGTCGGGGGACGAACTCGGGCACGCTCATGCGGGAGACACGCAGGGACCCACCCGGGCCCCTCGCGACATGATAAGCCCCACGCCCGCTTTCGTCGGCAAATCGTGTCCTCGCCCGCCACGGCCCCCTGCGAGGTCGGGAGCAAAACCCCTCGAAAAGCGCGAACGTCGGGCCTGTCGACCGACGGGGCGACGCCGGGGAAGGCTGCAGACGTCCGGCCCCTTCGGCGTTTTTCGGCCCTCCACCGAGGGGGCGGCACGACCGCCAGGCCGCAAGCGCCCCCGCGGACGTTCACGCCCGGGCCGCACGGGCCGGGCGGATGCAACCGAGCGCGCTCCGGCGGTAGACTGACGCATCCCTGGGATTCCTCCCTCCATGCGCGGAGGGAACGCGTCGGCGGCGAATGAAGCCGCCCGAGTGATTCGAGCCGGCGCGAGGCCGAGCTCACGACGCAACACGGAGGCGGACTGCCGGTGCCTACGCTCGCCGGGACCAAGCTCGACAAGTACGACATGCTCGAAGAGGTCGGGCACGGCGGCATGGCCGTCGTCTACCGCGGCCGCGACAGCGTGCTCGAGCGCGAGGTGGCGGTCAAAGTCCTCCACGCCCACCTGGCCAATCGGGAGGAGTCGCGCCGTCGGCTGCAGCGCGAGGCCCTCGCCGTCGCCAAGCTGCGACACGAGAACATCCTCGAGATCTTCGACTACTCCGGCCCCCAGGCCGAAGAGAGCTACATCGTCACCGAGTTCATCCATGGACCGACGCTGCGCGAGTGGCTGGACCAAAAGCACGATCCGCGGCCGGCGATCGCCGCCATGATCGTGCACCGGCTGTGCCTGGCTTTGTGCTGTGCGCACAAAAGCGGCATCGTGCACCGCGACATCAAGCCCGAAAACGTCATGATTCGCACCGAGGACGGGTGCGTGAAGCTCATGGACTTCGGGATCGCGCAGATCCTCGACAACCAAAAGCTCACCATGACGGGACAGCTCATCGGCAGCCCCGCCTACATGGCGCCCGAGCTCATCAACGGGCGGCCGCTGGACGCCCGCACCGACCTCTTTTCGCTGGGGATCATGCTCTACCAGCTCTCCACGGGCGCGCTGCCGTTCTCCGGCCGCAACCCGCACGAGGTGCTCAACCGGATCGCGGACGGCGAGTATCCGGCCCCCTCCACCATCTGTCCGCTGGTCGACAAGGATCTCGAAGCCATCATCGCCAAGGCGCTGGCGAGCAATCCCGACGATCGGTACCAGAGCGTCGAGACCTTCGCCGCCGAGCTCGAGAGCTACCTCGAGGAGGTGGGCATCGAGCCCTCCCCGGCCGAGCTCGCGCGCTACTTCAACGAGCCCGAGGACTACATCCGCGATCTGGACGCCCGCGTGAGCCAGGCGCTCATGGACCGAGCCACCCTCGCCGCGCGCGAGGGACACGGCGCGCGAGCCATTCGCCTGGTCGGCCGCGTGCTCGAGCTCGACCCCGAGCACAAGGAAGCGCGGGCCCTCCTGGGTCGGCTTCGCGTGCGAGAGCGACGCACGCGTCAGCTTTTGGTCGGCGCCGCGGCCGTCGCCGTGGGCGGCCTGGTGGCGGCCGGTTTCGTGCTCGTCCCCGAGGGGGTCGTCCGACACGAGCGCCTCGCCGCGCAGCAGGCGGTGCTCGGCGCCGCGGAGGACGAGCAGGGCTCCGCGCAGGGCGCCGCCGACCCCGTGGGTGAGGCGATCCTTCCCCGGGATCTCGTCGTCCCGGCCGACACCAGCGCCGAGGCGAGGCGCCCCGCCGTGGGGGACGACGACGCTCCCCCCGGGGACGAAGCCGACGGTGCCCGTCTCGCGCAGGACGAAGCGGGGTCGCCCGAGGCCACGCCGACGCCCGTGCGCGGCAAGGGGCGCGTCCCCCCGCGGACCGAGGTGAAGACCCGGTGCACGATCCGCTTCAAGGGGGTCGGCGCCTCCACGGCGAAGGATCTGAAGGTAAAGGTGGGACAGAGCACCCATCGGCTGTCGGGCACGACCCTGGACGTCGAGTTCGACGGGACCCAGGCCCTGTTGGTACTCGACGACGACGACTGGAAGGCGCGCAAGATGCTGGATCGCACGGTGTGCCCCGGCCCCGTCGAGGTGCCCGTGAGCATGCCCCCGGCCCGCATCGTCTTCTCGGGTTTTCCCAACAAGTGCGCCGTGGAGTGCTCGGGTTGCGGGAGGGCCGAGGACAACCACGAGGTGGACGGCACCCGCTACATGCTCGAAGACTTCCCCGCGCTGCGGGTGAACGACGCGCTGGGCACCCGGGCGCGCTTCGAGTTTTCGTGCCCTGGCTTCGCCAAGGCGTCGGTGCGCAAGAACATCATGCCCGGCAAGAACACCGTGAGCGCTTCACTCGAACCCCTGGGCAGCGAGTGACGCGGGCGCCGTCGGGCGCCGTCGGAACCGGTCGCGCGAACGGCACGTTTTCGGTAGGCTTCGCCGGTCCGGCGGATGCGAGCCCTCGTCAGCAGCGCTCTCGGTTTGAGCCTCTTCGGCGCGCCTGCTCCCCCGCCCAGCCCTCCCTCGCCGGCTCCGGAAACGCAGGACGCGGTGCCGTCGTCGCGGCAGGCAGCCATGGAGGAGGCCGAGGCCGCGTGGCGCCGGGGCGAGTACGCCCGCGCGCGTCGCCTGCTCGAGCCGTACGCAACCGAAGACCTGGGCGATCCGCTCGAGGCGCAGCGCATGCTCAGCGTGCTGGCCGACGCCACCATCAGCGATCCCACCCTCGACGTCGCCGAACGCCGGGAGATCGCCAGCGGCTACCTCGGGCGACTGCTCGACGCCGACCCGTCCTGGCGCGTGCCGCCGAACATCTTCTCCCCGGATCTGTACGAGCTGTTCGCCCAGGTCCGCGAAAGCCAGGCGGCCAAAGAAGGCGCCGCGTGCCGGGCCAACCTGACGGTGTGCCAGGCCGAGCTGGACATCGCGCGGACGCAGTACCGTCAACTCGAAAAGGAGCACGAGAAGCTCGAGCGCGACTACGCGGTCCAGGACGTGCAGCGCGTCCAGACCGTCAAGCGCTCGCGCGCCTTCGCCCTGATCCCCCTCGGCGTCGGTCACTTCTACAACAACGACGTCGCGCTCGGAGCCACCTTCCTGTCGCTCGAGCTCGCCTTCGGCGCCGCGGGGCTCGGCCTCTTGATCCAGCGCGTGGCGGTCGACGGATGCCGGCGCACGCGGGGTTTCGGCAAGGGCTCCCTCAAGTGCGACGACCGACCCGGGGTCACCGACGACGACATCGTCAATCGCCGCAAGGCCGAAGAAGTCATGGGCTGGTTCTTCATCGGAACGATGGTGCTCGACGTGGTCGTGGCGCAGATCCGGTTTCGGGCCGAGGAGGTCACCAAGGTCGAGACGGTTCCCCGCAGCCAACTGCAACTCCCCGAGTCCACGGGCGAGGGGGGCAAAGGCTCCCGCGAGCAGCGACGGCGCCGGCCCCGGCGTGCTAAGGTCCGTCCTACGCCGGCGTTCGTCCCCGGAGGGGGTGGAGCCGGGCTCGAAGTCCGCTTCTAGGCCGCTCGCATGCCGCACCTGCAGTACACCGAAGAGGGCCGGATCAAGCGCTACGCGATCGTCCGCCACCTGACGACGATCGGGTCCTCGGACGAGTGCCATCTCGTGCTGCGCGATCCGGACGTCGCGCCTACTCACTGCACGTTGACCCACGAACCCGGGCGCTACCTCCTCGAATCGGCGCAGCGCAGCTCGCCGTTCTTCGTGCGGGGCAAGAAAACGCGCAGCCACGATCTCAAGCACGGCGACACCCTGAGCGTCGGCGGCATCGAGCTCGTCTTCTCGGCCGTGGACATCCCGGAGGCCGAGCCCGAGGCGGCGCGCAAAGAGGCGCACAGCCGCTTCAAGGCCATGCAGCAGCTCGTCGAGTTCTCCGAGCTGTTGCTTCGCCCCGGCGATCTCGACGCGCTGCTCAGCGAGCTCATCGACCAGGTCGTCTCGATGACGCGCGCCAGCAAGGGTTTTCTCGTCCTGGCCGACCCCGACGAGTCCAGCTATCAGATCCGGGTCGCACGCAACCTCGAGCGGCAGCCCGTCGACGACCCCTCCGAGCTCCTGTCGGACAACATCATCCGGGAGGTCATCACCTCCCGGCAGGCCCAGATCATCAGCGACGCGTACGCCGACGAACGCTTCCAGAGCAGCCTGTCGGTCATCAACCTGAAGCTGTGCAGCGTCATGTGCGTCCCGCTCATCGTTCGCGGGGACCTTTTGGGCCTGATCTACGTCGGCAACGACAACGTCCGGGACCTCTTCCGCGAGGAACAGCTCGAGACGCTCAAGGTGTTCGCCGCCCAGGCCTCGCTGTTCATCAAGAACGCCCAGCTCATGAGCGAGCTGCGGACCGAGAGCGCCGAGCTGGCCGAGCGGCTCGAGCACTTCAAGTTCGGCGAGATCATCGGGAGCTGCCCCCAGATGATCGAGGTCTACAACCGCGTGGAGAAGGTGGCGAGCACCGACATCACCGTGCTCGTCACCGGCGAAACCGGGACGGGCAAGGAGCTCATCGCCCGAGAGATCCACAACCGCTCCCCTCGCGCCAAGGGCCCCTTCATCGCGGTCAACTGCGGCGCCATCCCCGAGAACCTCCTCGAGTCCGAGCTCTTCGGTCACGTCAAGGGCGCGTTCACCGGGGCCATCGCCAACCAGATCGGCAAGTTCCAGGCGGCGCACCAGGGCACAATCTTCCTCGACGAGGTGGCCGAGCTACCGCTGCAGCTCCAGGTCAAGCTCCTCCGGGTGCTGCAGGAAAAGCAGATCCATCGCCTGGGCGAGACCAAGGTGACGCCCGTCGACGTTCGAGTCGTCGCCGCGACCAACCGCGATCTCGGCAAGGAGGTCAAGCAGGGCCGGTTCCGCGAGGATCTGTATTTCCGTCTCGCCGTGATCGGCGTCGAGCTGCCTCCGTTGCGCGAGCGCGGCGACGACGTCCTGCTCATCGCCCGCTACCTCGTGGGGCGCTACGCGAAGGAGTACGGCCGCGACATCGACCCCTCCAAGGCGTTCGCGCCCTCGGCCGTGCACGCCATGATGCGTTTCGGGTGGCCGGGGAACATTCGCCAGCTCGAAAACCACATCAAGAAGGCACTGGTGCTCGCCGAGGGCCCGCAGATCACCGCCAAGGATCTCGACCTGGAAGCCCCCGAAGGGGCCGTCAGCGAGGAGCAGTACATCCTGCCCCTGGCCGAGGCGCGCGAAATCTGGCAGCGCGAGTATATCAACCGGGTCCTGGCGCTCAACGGTGGCAACCGAACCAAGACGGCGCGTGATCTCGGGGTGGACCCCCGGACGATCTTCCGCCACCTCGAGAAGGTGGAGAAGCAGGGCCATGGATGAGCGCGTCGGTGTTCGGGTCGGCGGATCCCTCCTGCTGATCGGCCTCGTCGGGTCGGCGGGCGCATGCGTGTTCCCGGACACCGACGTCGACGTCGTCGGTGACCTCACCAATCCCGGAACCGTCCGCATCATCGAGCCGATCCCGCTCACCCCCGAGGCCGATGCCGCCTGCGCCGAAGCGGTCCCGGGGTTCGGCGCCTGTCCGTTGCCCCCCAACACCACGCCGTTCGGCCTCCTGCACGACGAGCAGCGCCCCCTTTGCGTGTGCCCCGACGGCGATGGCAACGAGCTCGGGATCATCGACGTCTACGTCGAGGACCCCGACGTCGACGAGGAGGGGCAGCCGCGCGACACGATCCTGGGGGCGCTGATGCTCGACGTCCCCACCGACATCGACCCCGCCGACTTCGATCCGGCCGACTACCTGGCCTACGAAAACTTGCTGTCCCCCACGACCCCCGCCCAGCGGGCGCAGCTCGGGCTGTTCAGCTACCGCGACGCCATCGATCGGCCCACGCCGCAGGTCCGCACCTGGGCCCTGGCGTCGGCGACCACACAAAAGGTCGACCTGTGCAACGACAACGACGGTGACCCGCTGTCGCCGGGCCTGCACACGCTGCGGCTGGTCGTCACCGATCGCCCCTGGTACGTACCGGTCACGCTCGACGAAGACGGTCGCCCGATCCGCGAGAAGGGAACGTTGGTCCGCGTCGCGGACGCAGAACCCATGATCGGGGTCCCCGACCTGCCGGGAGGGGCCACCTACGCGGTGGCCAACTGGGTGTTCCGCTGCCTCGACGCCGCCGATCCGAGCGTGACCACCTGCAACTGCAAGGAGCCGACGTCCGGATGACGACCGAGGGTCCTCGCACGCACCGGTTCGCGCGCTTCGGCGTCGTCGCCTTCTGCCTCGCCTCGGCGTGCATCATCCCCGACCGCGGCATCGAGATCGTCTCGGACGAGAACGCCGGCGCGGTGCGCATCGTGGAACGAGTTCCGTTACCCGCCGAAATGCTCGACGTGTGTGCGGCGCGAGACCCCAAAGACGTGGACGACGATCGGCAGACGTTCTGTCACCAGGTTCAAGCCACGCGTCCCAGCGGCCTCTTGCGCAACGAAGGACCGGAGTACCGCCCCTTTTGCGTCTGCCCCAGTCCCGCTCCGGGAGAGCGCGGCCGCGACCTCAATGCCATCGCGCCGTTCGAGATCCACGCCGAGGACGCCGACCTCGACGGGGACGACCCACGCGACACGCTGTACGGCGTGCTGCTGCTCGACCCGATCCCCGGCTCGGACAGCCCGTGGCGCTTCGTGGAGTACACCAACTATCTTGCCGCCGGAGAGCCCGGCGTGCCCTTCGATCCGACCGAGGACACGGGAGACTCGGCGACCGTCGCCCCCCATGCGCGCGAACCGATCCAGCACTGGAGGTTCCGCATCGGCGACGGCACCGACACCGTGGACCTGTGCAACAACACCCGCGACGGCACCCCGTTGACGCCGGGCATCCACAACCTGCGCTTCATGGTGAGTGATCGGCCGTTCTTCCGCCCGATCCAGCGCGATGCCGACGGGGCCCCGGTCCTCGACGAGAACGGCAACCCGGTCGTCCTGCCCCCCCACTACGTGCCCGACCTCGCCGCCGGGGCCACCTACGCCGTCATCGACTACGTCTTCGAGTGCCTGTCGGCCGCCGACACACCGGCCTGCAACTGCGAGGGCGTGCCATGAAACGGACCGCTCTGTTCGTGCTCGGCCTGACGGCGGGAGGATGCAGCACGCTCACCGAGCAACCCGCCCCCGTGGAGTGCGAGCTCGACCTGGACTGCCCCGACGGACTGGCCTGTCTCAACGAGGTCTGCGTCCCCAGCGACCAGCTCCCTCCCTTGCGCCACCTCGGCTTCGACGTTCGCGAGGTCTTCGGGAGCAGCGTTCGCTATCAGGTGGAGGTCGACGGCTGCGACCTCGAGCTCGATCGGGTCGACGGCTCCACCCCCAGCGAGATCCCGATCCCTCGCGCGCTGTACTCCCAGACGCTGCGACTGGAGGTCTTCGACCAGACGCCCGCCGACTTCGAGATGCCCACCCCCGACGATCTGCTCCCGGCCGAGTTTCGGATCCAGCAGGTGTCGCGCTTCGGCCGAGAGCGCCTGGAGGGCGTCGCAAACCACCCGACCATCGATGGCGAGACGATGGTGCTGCTCCCGACCACGCTGGAGTGGCCGCGCTACCACCCCGCCGACGCGTTGCCACCGGGCTATGGCGAGGTGGGCTTCTTGCTGTGGATCGTCACGCCCCAGCCCCCCGCGAACGTGGAACCGGTGATCGAGCGGGCTCCCATGTTCCAGATGCTGATGCCCCCGCGCATGGGCGCGCCGTGCGTGACCGACCAGGACTGCTGTCCCGAGGGCCAGACGTGCTCGGACGACGTCGTCGCCAACTTGTGCGACGACCATCCCCTGGTGCAGGCCTGCCGCAGTTGGGCCAGGCCCGAGTTCCGCTGGCGCTTCATCTACGAGACGACCTGCGATCGTGCCGTCGAGGGCGACGTGGTGGCGATCCGGCCCGACCTGCAGCTCGGCGGCCCGGTGACCGCCGCCGGCGTTCGCCTACGGTATGCCGATCCCAGCGAAGGCGAGCGCTTCGGCTTGCATGCGCTGGACGCCCCGCCCATCGACGAACGGCCTCCCCAGTGCGAAGACGACGACGACTGCATCGCAGGGGAGCAGTTTTGCAACACCGATACCCATCAGTGCGTGCTGGCGTTGGCGGGGCGCAACGCCGGCCGGAGCGTCGCCACCGACGAGACGGGCGAGTTCTCCACGCGCGTCTACACGTACTGCAACCCCAGCTCGAACGTACCGCTGGATCGCAGCTTCACGATCACGGTCACGCCGCCCGTGCAGGCCATGCAGCCGACGGTCACCTTCCGCACCGACGCCCGGTTCAATCCGCCGGTCGACGGCCAGGCCCCTCCCACCCCCATCGATCGCGACCTGTGCATCCCCGACTGGGGCTCGCCCGTTCCGGTCGAGCTCGAGCTCACCGGCTCCCCGGTGACGCTGGTGTCGGGCACGGCGGGGTACACGTGTTGTGACATCTCGTGCTTGCCCGCCACCGAGGAGGACGCGCAGACCGGACCGCCGTCGCCCCCCACCACCTGTACGGGCGGCACCGGCACCGACACCCCGACGTTGCGGGTCGAGACCGACTTCGTCCCGTCCGAGGAGATGAAGGCGCTGTGGGCCGACGCCACGTCGCCGTGCGTCGAGCCGGTGGTGAACGCCAACGGCCTCGCGGGGGTGTTCAGCCGCTCGGCGAGCTGCAGCACCAGCGGCATCTGTGCCTTCACCGACAGCGAGGGCAACGTGACGGGGTTGGCGGCCGGAGAGAGCGCCGAGCCGCGAACGTACCGCTTGCGCATCGAGACGCCGACCGGCTCCCTGCTGGGGTCCCGCGACACCGAGCTGGCCGTGGGCCCGGACGGTCCCATGACCAACGGCCCCATCGTGCTCCCCACGCGACGCCTCGTCACGGGGCGCGTCACCTTGCCGCCCGAGCTGTGCGATGCCTCCAGCGAGGACTGCGGGGCCAAGAACGCGGTCGTCTACGCCGAGCGCCTCCGCATGCCCGGAGAGACCGCAGCCAACACCCCCGGCCCGTACTTCCACAGCGTGACGGCGTTTTACGACCCGGAGCATCGGCGCGCCGGAGCGTACGTGCTGCCCCTCGATCCGGGGGTCTGGATCCTCACCGCCTTGCCGGCGTCGGCCGGGCTGGGTGGACCCGCGCGATACTTCCTGGTCGATCTGCGCGACAAGGCCAGCGCGACGCAAGATTTCGAGCTCGACCCCGGCATCTTGGTGACCGTCGACCTCGCTCGACCGGAGCTGGGCGCATTCGATACGCGCTCCCAGGTCGTGCCGATCGACCGCGGGAGCTGGCTCGCCGAGGGGTACACGCTCGATCATCCCGGGCGCACCGACGACCCCGATCCCGCTGCGCGCGTGGTCGACCTCAACCGCGCCGGCGAGTGCCTGACCGCGCCCGACGTCACCCCCGACTGCAAGATCCGGCGCCTGTTCGCCGGGTCGAGCCTGCCCCTCACCCAGGTCGGCACGGTCCGGTTCAGCACGCGCAGCAGCCCCGGTGGCGCCGTCTGCTTGTGAATCGACACCCGTGGGCGGCGGGCTCGAGGGCCCCGGGAGTTCGAGGGGGCATTTCCGCCGCGTGGCGGGCTCGCCGAGATCTCGAGAAAGCCGCCGGAGGCACGCGATCTCGAGCCGGATCGAACTCACACGCCCCCGCATTTCGCAACGAGCGCAGCGGAGACCCACGGTCCGCGGGAACCCCGCACAGCGGCTGGCCGGGTGTCGGGCCGCGACGGCGCGGCCTGGCGGGGCCGACGAGCCTGGGCCCGTATGCGACTCCCACGTGCGGGCCCGCATCGTCGGGCGCCGCCCCCGATCGCCGTAGGCTTGACCCGCGCGGCACCACGGGGGACACTGGCCGGCAAGACTGAAGGGTTCGCAACCACCCCGGAACCTACGGCTCTTCACGTGGGTGCGCCTCGTTGGGGCTCTGGCTGCAATCCTCTACGGGGTTGCGGGCGTCTACCTCGGCGTCGCACAGCAGCGCATCGGGATCGATGCCGATGCAATCGATTGCGCTTACCGCGTGCGGCTCCTGCGAGACCGGGTCGTGGCCCTCACTGAGCGGTCCCCACAACACAGTCTGCGGGACCCCGAAGACGATGTCGTTTCCACACTCATCCGCGAGACACGAGCGGCGTGCGCTACCCGAGCCCCCTCGAGCGCGCACGAGCTACAGCTCATCGATGCCCGGTTTCGTGAGCATCGACAGCTGCGTGCACGTGAGGCCGAGGCCCGCCGTGATTTGCTCGCGCTCTAGGACTTCCGAACATGGCCGATCCGCGTTGGACCCGCGGCCCCGAAGGCGACGACGCCTCGGGCCGCGACGAGATCCATTCGTCCGCCCACCCGGGCGACCCCACTCCCTCCCCTTCCACCCCTGACTCCGACGAGGCAGGCGCGACGCCTCGGCCCGATTCATCGCCGACCGCCGAGGCGAGCGCTTCCCCCTCCTCCATCGACTGGAACGCCCCGCCGACCGCCGAGGAGAAGGCGGC
>CAZYSW010000011.1:5864-29447 GCA_964650105.1 uncultured Nannocystaceae bacterium | reverse complement strand
GGGAGGGTCGGTGGGAACCTGGATGGGTGCGAGCCGGGTGAACGCCCAGCGGATCGTGTCCCGCACCGCGTCCTCACCGCGCTGGACGATCGTCGACGCGGTCGCCATCCACGACGCGCAGACCAGGGCGGTGAGGAAGAGGACGAGTGAACGGAGCCTGGAGGGCATCGGAGGTCCTTCGCGTGCGAGGTCGTGGTCGCCCCGCCGAGTAGCAACGGTCATGCCATTCCACGCGCTTCGGGACCCGTAGGCGATCTCGCTCGCTTGCTCGCGTCCCCGATCCCGGCGACACGACGGCTTTGCCCAACCATCATCGCAGGCCGGCGCGCCCGGACATTTCGACAATTCCGGCGCAAGATAGGGGGATGCCGCGCATCCACCAACTCGGCGACGAGGCGTGGGTCATGCCGCTGCGCACGCCGACCCTCCCTCCCGCGACGACGACCAACACGATGTTCGTCGGCGGATCCCGCCTCGTGGTCATCGAGTCGGCCACGCCTCACCCCCGCGAGCAGGCGGTGCTCGTGGAGTTCTTGCGCGACCGCGTCGGAGAGGGGCGGCTAGTGGCCGCGATCTTGCTGACGCACCATCACGGCGATCACACCGGCGCGGCGGAATCGCTGCGACGGCGGTTCGGCGCGCCGATCCTGGCGCATCCGGAGACCGCGCGGCGCTTGCCGTTTTCCGTCGACGAGACGATCGAAGACGGTCACCGCCTCGAGCTGGGCGAGGGCGTCGCGGTCACGGCCCACCATACGCCCGGCCACGCGCCGGGCCACCTCGTGTTCACCGAGGCGAAGCACCGTCTGGCCTTCGCCGGGGACATGGTCGCCGGCGAGGGGACCATTCTGATCGACCCCCGAGACGACGGCGACATGGGACAGTACCTGGCATCGCTCCACAAGATGCGGGCTCTGGGCATCGAGCGGCTGGTTCCCGCCCACGGCCCCGTGCTCGACGATCCGGACGCCGTGCTGACCCACTATGTGGAGCACCGCCTTGCTCGCGAGCGAAAAGTGCTCGAGGCGCTCGCCGGAGGTGCGCTCGCGACCAGCGACTTGCTCGCGAGGGTCTACGACGACACGCCTCGATCCCTGTGGCCGCTCGCCGCTCGTTCGCTCGAGGCGCACCTGCGCAAGCTCGAGCAAGAGGATCACGTCGAGCGGACGGGCGAGCAGGTGAGGCTTGGACGAGGGGGGCGGTGACGCACAACCTCGCCTCACCGGCGTGAAGTCTCGACGATGTGGACCCGACGCAGAAGCGACGGTCCCTGTAGATAGCCGATGACGGTCCGGCCGTCGGGGCCGATGGAGACCGACGGAGCGGTCGCATCCTCCTCCAGCGACAGCGACACGCGCTCGATCGAGCTCCAGATCCCGTCGGGCTCTCGACGTCGCAGCGCGACCTGCCACGGACCGTCCGTTCGCTCCTCCCAGACCAGCGCGGCGGCGCCATCGGGTCCGTAGGCCAGCCTCGCGTTTCGAGCCGTCGCGCCGGGCGTCGAGATCTGCAGCGGGGAGCGGCCCTCGAACGTCCATTCTTCCGTGCGCGTGCGGTGGGCGAGTAGGATGGCCGGCCCCTCGCCCGTATCGTGGGTCCAGATCACGGTCAGGTCGCCGTCGGGCCCGAAGCTCGCGAAGGTGTCCCGGGCTTGCCCCACCGCGACGGAGAAGCTGGCGTCCGGGTCGGCGGGCAAGGTCCAGGTTCCGAAGCCGTCTCGAAGCGCCAGATAGACCGGGACGGCACCCCGGCCGTCGGCCTGCGTCCAGACCACGACGCCGGCACCGCGATCGTGGAGCGCGGCGATCGGGGGGGATCCGTCCTGCGTGTCGACGGGTGCGCCGGCGGGGGAGATGAACGCCTCGACGTCGGGGCGAGAGAACGTCCCGTCGACGCGATCGCGTTCGCTGACGTAGACCATCGCGGGGCCGCCGGTGCCTTGAAGCCACGAGACCAGCGCATCGCCGTTGGCGGCGATGGCCAGGCTCGGTGCGAACGTCTCGCCGATCGGAGGAGAGAGGACGTCGTCGTGGTCGGTCGGTCGTGCGAAGGCACCGTCCTCGCGGGGCGCTCGCGTGGCCACCGCGACCCCGAAGCCGTCGGTCGTACCTTGGTTCCAGACCACCGCCGTCTCGCCCGACGGTGCGATGAACGGCCGCGGGTCGCGGGCCGTCGGCGGCAGGGACAACGACTGTCCGTCGATCGGCCACGTCCACCATCCGTCCTCGTCGCGCTCGGCCACGTAGACGGCCTCGTGGCTCGTGGTGCGTTCGGTCCACGCCACCAGGGCCCGCGCGGCCACGCCGACGACCAGCGCGGGGCGGGTGCTCGACCCCTCGAGCCCCCGGCCGGGCCGGTGAAACGTGACGCTGCCGTCGTCGGCGACCTCCTCGGCGATCACGAGATCTGCGGTGTTCTCCGGCCCCGTGATCCAGGTCGCGACCCACGAGCCATCACCGCCGACGCGCACCGACAGGTCCTCGGCCCCGGGTTCCCCCACCACCTTCGGCATGCTCAGCGGACGCAGCACGCAGACGTCCCCGGCGATCTCGCTCCACCCCGTACAGCATCGGTCGTCCTCCAGCCGACGCTCCTCGGGGCACGGGCACCCGTCGCCGTCGCAGGCCTGGGGTGCACCGCATCCAGCCGTCGCACAGGCGCCGACGACCGCGGCGAGCACCGGGGTTCGACCCTCGCGCGCCGTCACGATCGGGAGAGCTCCTCGGAACATGGAGGCTCGGAGGGCGAGGTGCCGCCGCTTCCCGAGGCGAAAACGACCTCCGGGTCGGCGAAGGCCAGCCGCCGGGCCATGATCTCGACCGCTTCGGCGTTCGAATCGATGAGCACGAAGTCCCGTCCGTGACGGGCCGCGGCCTCACCCAGCGTGCCGCTCCCGGCGAAGAAGTCCAGCACCACGTCGCCCGGCCGACTGTGAACCTTCACGATGCGTTCGAGCAGCTTGAGGGGCTTTTGCGTGGGATAGCCCGTGCGTTCGCGCCCGGACGTCGGCACGATGGTCATCCACCACACGTCCGTGGGGGTCTTGCCTCGAGCCGCCTTCTCGGGACCGACCAGTCCCGGTGCCATGTACGGGATCCGATCCATCGCATCCCGCTCGAAGGTGTATCGCTTCGGATCCTTTGCGTACCAGAAGATCGTGTCGTGCTTCGCAGGCCAGCGCCTCCGCGGTCGCCCGCCGTAGTCGTAGGCCCACACGATTTCGTTCATGAAACAGCGGCGGCCGAAGATGGAGTCCAGCAACACCTTGCAGTAGTGCGACTCCCGGTCGTCGACGTGCAAGAAGAAGGCACCGTGGGGGGCGAGGAGGCGGTGAGCATGGCGCAGGCGCGGCTCCAAGAACGCCAGGAAGTCGTCGAACGCGTCGTGAAAGCCGATCGTGCTCAGGGGGATGCTGCGATATCGACGGCCCGCGAACCCCACGCGGTCACCGTCGCGATCCTGCTCTACGCGCAGGCGGGTGTGGCGTTGGTCGCGTCCGGTGTTGAAGGGCGGGTCGATGTAGATCAGATCGAACGAGCCGCTCGGTAGCCCTGGTAGGATCTCGAGGTTGTCGCCGTGGATGATCCGCCCCATGGGCCGTCAGCGTACTCGACCTGGAGCACGCACACCGGCGGCTCGCGAGCCCTCTCGCCGCACCGGCGTCAGTGGCCGTTCTCGTCGGGTTCGGTCGCAAAACGCGCGGCGAGGAAGCAAAGGGCCATCGCCCCGTAGCCGAACGCCCACGGCCACGCCGGCGCCAGATCCACGACGGTGTCACTCGGCGTGAAGGCGTATCCGTGCATCAGTCCGAGCGCGGACAAGGCGGCCGCGAGCCCACACCACAGGGCCGCCCGATGGAACGCGCGCTCGATCGTGGCGACCGTCGCTGCGGCCAGCACCATCGAAGTGAAGATGAAACCCTGTTCGAGCACGAATGCACCACCGATCCACGTGTCGGACACCGCGAATCGTTCGAGCAATTCCGGGCCGAAGGGAGCCTCGGGCGTGCCCATTCCCGCCGCTCGCAGGCCGGCCTTGGCCATCAGGGCTCCCCATGCACCCACGCCCGGCAAGATCCCCAGCACCACCGCCGGCGCGTGGGCGCGGGGCGTGGCCTGAAACGCCTGCGCCGTGATGACGATGCCGATCCACAAGACGATCGCCATGCCGGCATCGACGGGTACCGCCCATGCGATGTGGGCGAGCGTGCCGGTGAGGCAGACGACGGTTACGAAGACCCCGTTCAAGATCGAGTAGCCGGCGCGCGCGCCCAGGCCTTTCCAACCCGGGTGCCCGATGTAGATCGTGGTTGGGAAACACGAACCGAATGCGCACGCGGCCATCGTCCCCGCACCGTTGACGGCGAGGGACGGAGCCGTCGGGTACGCATCGCCGGCGGCCTCCGCCGACTCGATGTTCTGGAGCGAGCCGACGAGGTTGAACAGCCCCATGGGGATGATGATCGAGACGTAGGCGAGCAGGTGTCCCTCGCCGAGCGCGGCCACCAACGCATCGAGCACGGGTACGGGCACGTGGACGCCGGTGCCCGTCGGCGAATCGCCCAGCGGCGCCAGGCCGGTGACCCACGCGACCAACACGCCGATGGTGACCGCCACCAGACCACCCGGGACGTTGCCGCGGAAGCGAACCCGCCCGAAGTACGTCAGCATCACGATGCTCAGCGTGGTCAGACCCACGATGGGATGGGCGAAGGTCCGAAACAAGAACCCGAGCGAGATGAAGCCGAGGGCAATGCCCGCCAGGGTCGACAGGAGTGCGGCTCGCGGGACGGATCGACGGATGCGTTCGGCGAGCAGCGATCCTCCGAGCTCGATGATGCCCGAGCCGAGTGTCGCCACCAGCCCCGCTCGCCACGCCACCTCGGCCGGATCCGCCGCGCCCGCGGCGGTGGCGGTCAGCTTGGCCGGAAGCATGACGAGAAAGACGTGGCCGAACAGCGAGACCGTGTTGATGCCGTAGGGCAGGGCGCAGACGTCCGTTCGTCCGGTGGCGTCCGCGAGCCGCTTGGCCTGGCGCGCGTAATAGAGGTTTCCGACCAGGAGCGAGACGGCGACACCGGGCAGCACCTTGCCGTACAGCAGCTCGTTCGAGAACCCGAGCACGTGGCGACACAGGGCGTCGATGAGCAAGAGCTGGACGAGATTGTCGAGCGCCAGGCCGAAGAACCCGTCGACGTCGCCGCGGACGAACCAGCGCACGTCCGGGGCTTTATCAGCCGCCGCTGCCCGCGAAAAGGGGCCCGTCACCGTTCGCGCAGATCCCACCCGATCGGGTGCGCGACGGCGAGCTCGGCCCGCGAATCGGCGTTTTCGTCGTCGGTCCGGCGCCTGTCGTCGCACGGCTGCTCGCGGCCCGTGGCGGCCCATCGTCTCCCGACGGCGACGCTCGATCGTCCGTCGGTCTGGTGCCGTCGCCGGGCGGTCCGAGGCACGCGACGTCCGCGACGGCCACCACGGGTGCCGACATCGGCTGCATCGACCGACGCTCGAACCGTGGCCTCGGCGTCTCGTCGGTCTCGCGCCTCGCCGTGCCGACGCCACCCCACGCGACTTCTTCGAGACCCTGCTAGAGTCGCCTACGGGTGACCGGTTCCGAGTCGAAGCCGCCCGACGAGGGGCGCCGCCGGAGCGGGTCCCGGCGCGGGCGTGGCCGAAAGCGAGGCGGCCGCGGGAGGGGCGCTCCGACCGGCGCCTCGCCCGAAGCGGTGGCGCGCGAGCGCTTCGGGATCCGACGCCTGTACGACGAGCAGCGCGTCGCGATCGCGTCGGTCCTCGAGGGGCGCGACACCATGGCCGTGCTGCCGACGGGGTTCGGCAAGTCACTCATCTATCAGGTGCCGGCCCTGATGGTGGATCGCCCGACCTTGGTGGTCTCGCCGTTGATCGCTCTGATGGCCGACCAGGAGCAGGGGCTGCGCAAGCGCGGGATCCCGGTGGTCCGGTTCGACAGCACCCTGCGTGCCGCCCAGCGCAGAGACGCGCTCGCCCGCCTCGAGGCCGGTGGATCGCTCATCGTGCTGACGACGCCCGAAACGCTGGAGAGCAGAGGCGCGGGCGAGGCTCTTCGAGCCTGTCGACCCTTCATGTTGTGCGTCGACGAGGCCCACTGCATCTCGGAGTGGGGACACGATTTCCGCCCGGCGTACCTGCGCCTGGGCACCGAGCGCAAGGCGCTGGGGGATCCAGTCGTGCTCGCGCTCACCGCCACGGCGCCGCCGCGGGTGCAGGCCGACATCGCCGCGCGCCTGCAGTTGCGCGACCCGACCATCATCACGGCGCCGCCGCATCGGGAGAACCTTCGGCTGTCGGTTCAGCTCGTCGCGGGGAACCTGAAGACCGCGGCGGTGGCCAGGCGCCTCAAGCAGCTGCAACGACCCGGGATCGTGTACTGCTCCACGACCAAGGCCGTCGACGGCATCTGGTCGGCGCTCCAGGCACCCAAGGTCCGCCACCGGATCCCTGCGGTTCGCTATCACGGCAAGTTGCCGAAGGCCGAGCGGGACGCCGCGCAGGCCCGCTTCATGACGCCCCGCAAACGATTGGTGATGGTCGCCACGTCGGCATTCGGGATGGGTATCGACAAGCCCGACATCCGCTACATCGTTCACTATCAGGCTCCGGGATCGCTCGAGCAGTACGTTCAGGAGGCGGGTCGAGCGGGGCGGGACGGCAAACCGGCGAGCTGCGAGTTGCTCTTCGATCCCGAGGACCTGGAGATCCAGCGCTTCTTGCTGCGGAAGAGCCGTCCCTCGCCCGGGCAGCTGCTCGCGGTCGCCGATGCCCTGCGCGCGTACGCCGACGAGGGGCGAAGCCCGACCGCGGAGGAGCTGGCCGTGTCCGCCGGCGTCCCCCAAACGGTGGCGCGATCGATGGCCGCCGAGCTCGAGGCGCTGGGGCTCGTCGTGCTCGACGAAGGTGGACTCGTTCGCGTGACCGTCTCCGCGCACGCGCTCGACAGTGGAGCGCGAGATTTGGCGGCTCGGCTCGACACGTTGGCGAGGCAGGACGAAAAACGACTTCAGGCAGTGGCCGCCTACGCCACCACCGAGATGTGCCGCAGCGTGTTCATTCGCCGCTACTTCGGCGAAGACGACCCGCCGCGTTGTGGAAGCTGCGACCGCTGCCGCGCCTCGCGGGACGCCGAGAAGACCGCGTCCCGCCTGACCCGGACGACGGAGCAGGCCCTCGCCGGTGACGAAGCTCGAGCGTCGCCGGCAAAGTCGCGGCGGCGACGGAGGGGCAAGCGGCGCAAGGCGAACACCGGCGGGGAACCGAAGCAGGCCGCGCGGCCGCCGGAGGCTCCGCCGTCGGTCGGGACGGCCCGCAAGCGTCGACGCAGACGGCCCAAGACGCGTTCCGGGGATGGACGAGGCGAAGGGGCCGGCGGCGGTTGACCGGGCGCTCGGGGCGTGCCCCGCCGAAGGTGCCGAGCCGGCGCCCGAGGGTCGTCTTCGAGCCTTCCCTTGCGCGGGGCCCGGGGCCTGGGCGATCGTTCCCGCCGCTTCGCCTCCGAGACCGTCCGCTGCTACTCTCCCCGCCGCCATGTCCACCCTGCGTGACCGCGTTCTCTTCATCACCGGTGCCAGCCGGGGCATCGGAAAAGCCATTGCGCTGCGCGCAGCGGCCGACGGGGCGAAGATCGTCATCGCGGCCAAGACCGCCCAGCCGCACCCCAAGCTTCCGGGGACCATCTACACCGCCGCCGAAGAGATCGAGGCCGCGGGCGGCGAGGCGTTACCGCTGGTCGTGGACATCCGGAACGACGATCAGATCGCGGCTGCGGTCGACCAGACGATGTCGCGCTTCGGGCGGATCGACATTCTGGTGAACAACGCCAGCGCGATCAGCCTGACCGGCACGCTCGCCACGCCCATGAAGCGATTCGATCTGATGCATCAGATCAACACGCGCGGTACCTACGCCTGCACGCAGGCGTGTCTGCCCCACTTGATGAAGGCCGACAACCCGCACGTGCTCAACATCTCGCCGCCGCTCAACCTCCATCCCCGGTGGTTCAAGGACCACGTGGCTTACACCATGGCCAAGTACGGGATGAACATGTGCGTGCTGGGCATGGCCGAGGAGTTTCGCAGCAAGGGTGTCGCGTTCAATGCCCTGTGGCCGCGAACCGCCATCGCCACGGCCGCCATCAAGATGCTCGGTGGCGATCCGATGATGCAGCACTCGCGCAAGCCGGAGATCATGGCCGACGCCGCCCACGCGATTCTGGTCAAGGACGCGCGCGAGTGCACCGGGAACTTCTTCATCGACGACGATGTTCTGCGGGCCGAGGGGGTCACCGATTTCCGCGCCTACGCAGTGGACCCCGCCGTCGACCCGATGCCCGACTTCTTTCTCGACTAGATCGCTCTTGACCTAGCGAACCCGAGACCCGCGAGTCCATCGCGAGGAGGTCCACCCCATGATCGAGGCCGAAGGTCTCACCCGATACTATGGAAGCTTCCCCGCCCTGAGAGACGCGACGTTCAGCATCGGTGATCGGGAAATCGTCGGCTTTCTGGGCCTCAACGGCGCCGGCAAGTCGACCGTGCTCCGCATCCTGGCCGGGCTGCTCATGCCCAGCGCGGGAAAGGTGACGATCGGAGGCATCGACGCCACCGAGGCGCCCGACGCCGCCCGCCGACGGATCGGATTTCTCCCGGAAGAACCGCCCCTGCATCGGGAGATGCAGGTGGTGGAGTTCCTCCGATGGGTCGGGCAGGTCAAGGGGGCCAGCGCCGCCGACGTCGAGGCGGATCTCCCCCGAGTCCTCGAGACCTGTCACCTCACCCACGTCGCCGATCGCGTCATCGCCGAGCTCTCGCACGGCTACCGCAAACGTGTCGGCATCGCGCAGGCGATCGTTCATCGCCCCGATGTCGTGATCCTCGACGAGCCGATCAGCGGCCTTGACCCACAGCAGATCGTCGAGATGCGCAGCGTCGTGCGCAGCCTCAAGAAGAACGCGACGGTGCTGATCAGCTCCCACATTCTCTCGGAGATCGGGCAGACGTGCGATCGCGTCCTGGTGATCCATCAAGGACGCCTGGTTGCGGAGGGCTCCGAAGCCGAGCTCGGCTCCTCGTTCGGCGAGGGCGCGCGCCTCGTTCTGGAGCTGCGGGGGCGCACCTCGGTGGTCGAGGACGTCCTCGCCAAGTCCGAGCACGTCGACGACTACGAGGTGTCGGCCAAGGGCGATCTCGTCGAGGCTCGCGTCACGCTGGCCGTCGACGTCCGTGAGCGGTTGATCGCCGATCTCGTCACCGCCGGGGTCGGCGTGCGGTCGGTCCAGGACGCCGTGTCCGAGCTGGAACAGATCTTCCTCGAGCTCACCCGGGCGGGTGGCAACTCCGCCCTGGAGAGCAAGCGACTCCCCGGTTCCAAGGAGGTACAGGCATGAGGGGCATGCTCCTGGTGGCGCGCAGGGATCTTTCTGCGTACCTCAACAGCTATTGGGGCTACGCGGTGATCGCTGCCGTCTTGATCATCGACGGACTCCTGTTCAACGCGTTCGCGCTGGGCGACCAGGCGAAGTACAGCTCGAAGGTCATCGAGGAGTTCTTCTACTTCTCGTTCGGGACCACCATCATCGCGTCCATTCTGATGACCATGCGTCTGGTCGCCGAGGAGCGGCAAGCCGGGACCATCGTCCTGCTCGACGCCTCGCCCATCTCGGACTGGCAATTGGTGGGTGGCAAGTACATCTCGGCGATGACCGTGCTCTCGGCGATGATCCTGGCCACGCTGTACATGCCGGCGCTGGTTTTCGTGAACGGGAAGGTCTCGTACGGACACATCGTGGCGGGCTACTTCGGACTGCTGTTGGTGGCTGGCGCGGTGGCCGGCATCGGGACCTTCGCCTCCACCATCTCGCGCTCGCAGCTCGTGGCGGGCTTCGTATCCGTGGTCGTCGTGGTGTTCTTGCTGGTGGCCTGGCTTCTGGCCAAGGTCGCCGATCCGCCGCTCAAAGACCTCTTCTCCTACATGAGCTTCTTCGATCGGCACTACCGCGGCTTCATGCGTGGGCAGATCAACACCGAGGACGTCGTCTACTACGTGTCGATCGCCTTCGTGTTCTTGATGCTGTCGACTCGCTTCATGGCGGCCAGGAGGTGGAGATGAGCCTCGGGACTCTCGTCTATCTTGGTGGCATGGCGGCCCTGTACGTGGGGCAGCGCCTGCTCGACGGTCACGACGGACCTCAATGGGTCCTCAGCCTCGCCGGCTTGGCGGCCATCGTCGCCGCAGCGGTGCTCCGCGCCCGTCGGATGAAGCGGAGCAACGACGACGGCGTCCGGTTCGGAAATCGCGTCGCGCTGATGTTCTTGCTGGTGGGTGCGGCCTCGCTGGTGTTGTACGCGGCCACCACCAACACCGTGGTCCGGGGGATGACGCTCGGCCAGGACGCGGAGGACCGGTGGCTGGGCGTGTGGCGATCGTTGTGGCCGGTGGTGTGGCTCTTGGGCACCGTGCCGCTCCTGGTGGTGGACTGGGCCATCGAGAGCTCCCCGGTCACCATGCCGCGGCGAAGGGTTCGCGATCTCACGGCCCACGGCGTGGTCGCTGCGCTGGGCATCGCGTTGGTGTTCCCGGTCAACTACATCGCCAACCAGCGCAAGGAACGGTGGGACCTGGCGTACTTCAAGACGCCCGCCCCCGGCACCGCGACGCTCGCGGTCGCCCAGGCGCTGGAGGAGAAGGTCCACGTCCGCATCTTCATGCCGCCGTCCTCCGAGGTCGCCGAGGAGCTCAGGAACTACTTTCGCGAGCTCGAGGGCCCCAATCTGGTGGTCGAAGTCATCGACCAGGCGGCCGAACCCCGCCTGGCCAAGGCCCTGTCGGTGCGGGACAACGGCACGGTGGCCTTCACGCAGGGCGATCTGGTGCTCGACGAGCCCGAGTCGCCCCAGGAGGAGACGGACGGCGAGGCGACCAAGCCGAAGCCCATCACCCGAACCCTGCGGGTGGATCCCGACTTCGACAAGGCCAAGCGAACGCTGAGCAAGCTGGATCGAGAGGTGCAGCGCATCCTCATCGAGCTCGGCCATGGGGAGCGCGTCGCCTATGTCACGTCGGGGCACGGCGAGCTCCAGTGGGAAGGACGTGCTCCACTCGACGCGAGCCTCAAGGCCGTCAAGTCGCGCCTGTCCGAGCTCGGCTTCACGGTCAAACGGCTGGGAATCGACAACTGGCTGGCCGACAACGTGCCCGACGACGCCGACGTGGTCATGGTGGTCGGGCCGCAGGGGCCGTTTGCTCCCGCCGAGGTCGACGCGCTTCGGCGCTACGTTCAGGGCGGAGGATCGCTGCTCGTCGCGCTCGAACCCGCGAGCTTGCGACCCCCGATGCAGGGGACCGATCCGCTCGAGGAGCTGGTCGCGGAGCTGGGGCTCCGACTCGGTGACGGTGTGCTGGCCACCGAGCGGAGCTTCATCAAGATGACCAACAACAAGCTCGACCAGCTCAACATCACCACGAACGCGTTCACCTCGCACCCCGCGATCGCCACCCTCGCCGAGCAATCGCGATCGCTGATCCTGTTCTTTTTCGCTGCCGGGCACCTCGAGGAGACCGGGGACCACGCGAACAAGGTGAGCATGGTGGTCCGTTCTCCCGCGGTGACCTGGGCCGACCTGGGTCAGCCCAACGCGGAGTACGAGCCGGACAACGGAGAGTCCAAGGCGGCACGCAACCTCGTCGCCGCGGTGGAAGGAGGCGAGGAGGGAGCGCGGTGGCGCGCGATCGTGAGCGCCGACTCCACCATCTTCGCGGACCTGACCCACGTCGAGCACCCGAGCTTCGGCAACGGGCAGCACGTCGACGACGTGATGAACTGGCCCATCGGGGCCGAGGCGCTCTCGGGGACCACCGAGAGCGAGGAGGACGTGAAGATCGAGCACACCAAGGAAGGTCAGACCACGTGGTTTTATCTGACCGTCCTTGCCGTGCCCCTGGGCTTGATGGGCGCCGGCGCTGCTCGCGTTCGGATGCGCCATCACGCCCGCGCCAGATCGCAAGAGCCGGCCCCCGCAGGGGCGTCCGAGCCCGAGACCGGGGGGCCGAAGGCTTCGACGCCCGATCGAAACGAGGAGGTGGAACGATGAACCGTGCCGTCATCGTGTACGCGTCGGCGCTCCTCCTGGCGCTCGGCGGTGCGTACTGGACCTGGACGCACGAAGTGGATCCCGATCGCGCGGAGACCGTGGTCGTGCTGCCGGGGGAGATCGATCAGCTCGAACAGGTGACGTACGAGTCCGACAAGATCACGCTCACGATTCTGATGAAGGAGGACGAGGTCGGTCGCTACGCCTGGGTTCGCGCAGCGCCCAAGGCGGGGGCCGAAGACGCCTCGCAGGAGCCCGTCTCTCCGGAGATCGATCCGCACGAGGAGGAACGACCCGACGACGGGAAGACCGAGGAGTTCAAGGCGGGGTCGGCAGGCGACCAGCTTCTCGAGCAGCTCGCTCCGTTTCGCGCCAAGCGCATCCTCGACGGAATCACCGACGACAAGCTCGCGGAGCTCGGCCTCGAGGATCCCGACGGCACGTTGACCATCAAGCGCAAGGGGCGCGATCCGGTCTCCTACCAGGTCGGCGGTAACGTGTACGGCGGGGCGAACGTCTACGTGCGCAACCCCGAGGACGGAAAGGTGTATCTGGTCGACTCCAAGGTGGTCCGCACGCTTCAAAGCGCCAAGCGGACCTTGCCCGATCGAAACCTCGTCGGAACCGCGACCAAGGACATCCGGCGGATCCGCGTGTTCACGCAAGAGGCCTCGGCCACCTTCGAGCAGCGCAATCCCGCGGACCCGCAGGCGACGTTCTGGAGCGTCGCCGGCCAGGACGAGGCGAACGCTGCGGGCGCCGGGTGGATCGACAAGGCGCTGCGCCTGCGTTCCTCCCGCTACGTACCCGACGAAGAGGCACCCAGCGGTCTCGAAGAGGCCTTCGGCTTCGAGGTGGAAGCGAGCGACGGCAAGACCACCACGGTCACCGTCTATCGCACCTGGGGTACCGACGGAGAAGACGAGTGGTACGCACGCTCGGGCCACACGCGGGCCCTGGTGCAGCTTCGCAAGGCCCTGGCAGCCGAGACCATGGCCGACCTGCCTTCCGTCCTGGAAGCGGGTCAGGGCTCCTGACCGCGCGACGACCATGCTTCGGTTCGCCCTCTTCTTCGTCATGGCGTGCGTCGTTTGGGGAGGAGGGCACTACTACATCGGGCGGCGTCTCATCGGTGGTGCACCATTTCGTGCGGGTCGGCGTCGGGCCGCATGGATCGTGCTCGCCCTGATCGCCGTGATTCCGATCGTCACCATGGCGTCGGGCCGCCTCGGCATGCACGGGCCGATGTACGACGGGCTGGTCCTGTCGGGGTTCACCCTGATGGGGATCTCGTCGGTGCTCTTCTTCTTCGTGCTGACCGGCGATCTGCTGCGCGGGAGCGTGAACGCACTGCGGGCGATCCGGCAGCGTCGCCTGGGAGACGGACCCCGCGATCCCGAGCGGCGTCGCTTCATGGGCAAGGTGCTCGATGCCTCGATGGTGGGGGGCGCCGGATCGCTGGCCGCGGTCGGCTATGGCGAGGCCACGCGCGTCCCGAGGGTGGTCGAGGTCGAGGTGCCGCTCGAGAACCTTCCTCCGTCGGCCGACGGATTCACCATCGTCCAGCTCACGGACGTCCACGTGGGGCCGACGATCCGCAAGGATGCACTGGAAGAGATCGTCGACCGGGCGAACGCGCTCGGCGGTGACATCACCGTCGTAACCGGGGACCTGATCGACGGATACGTCGACGAGCTCCGTCCTCACGTCGCTCCGCTATGTCGACTGCGCGCCCGCTACGGAACGTTCTTCGTGACCGGCAATCACGAGTACTACTGGAATCCTCTGGAGTGGTGCGAGGAAGTCTCTCGTTTGGGCCTCACCGTGCTCGACAACGCACATCGCGTGGTCGAGCACGCGGGGGCGAAGATCCTCGTCGCGGGGGTCACCGACGTCGGGGCAGGCGACATCCTTCCCCAGCACGCGTCCGACCCCCACAAGGCGCGCGAAGGGGCGCCGGTCACCGATGTCGCCATCCTCCTGGCGCACCAACCGCGCAGCATCTACGCCGCTGCCGAGGCCGGCTACGACCTTCAGATCTCGGGGCACACCCACGGAGGGCAGTACTTCCCCATGAACCTGCTGGTGCACCTGGTGCAGCCCTACGTCTCGGGGCTTCATCGACACGGGCGCACGTGGATCTACGTGAGCCGGGGAACCGGCTACTGGGGACCGCCCATGCGCGTCGGCGCACCTGCGGAGATCACCCGGATTCGCTTGCGCGCCCGGTCCTGACCGCGCCCGAGCCGCTCACCGGGCGGTGGAGGTCCTGGACCGATCGGCGCTGCGCCGTCACTGGCACGTGATGCGAAGAAAGTCGACGAAGAAGCTGGTCGTGCTTTCACCGACGGGGGCCGCGGTCTCGGCGAACAGGACGAGCTCGTGCTGCCCTCCGTCCGCGAAGTCCGAGATGTCCACGGCCACGGTCGTCCACAGCGGGTAAGCGTCGATCTCGGCCTCGGTGGCCATGAAGACGACCTCTCCGTCGACGGTCATGGTGAAGCTGTCGGTGCCGAGCCCTCCGGTCGCCAGGATCGCGAACGAGAAGAGCAGATCGTCCGCGCCCTGCGGAACCACGATGCTCTGGCTGAGCCTCCATTCGTCTTCCATGAAGGTTCCGCCGAACCAGGCCCACCACTGGCCCTCGTCCGCGAATTCCTGCTCGCACGTCTGGGGGTCGCACAGCGGGGTGGTGTAGTTCGGGTTGGACGTGAACTCCTCCCAAAACGGGTTTGGCGTGCCGTCCTCGAAGCTCGGATCGGCGATGGTCATGACGTTTTCGTCGCACAATGCCGCGCCCGTCGTCGCGCCCGCGTCCGCGGTGGTGCCGGTTCCGGCGGTGGTGCCGGTGTCCGTGCCGGTCGTCCCCGTGTCGACGCCGGTCTCGTCGGTCTCGCCGGGCGTTCCCGTCGTCGAGGTCTCGGCTCCGGTCTCGGTGGCCTCCGTCGCGGCCGTGGTGCCGGTCTGGTCGGTGCCGTCGCCCGTAGCGGTGGCGCCGGTCTCCGCGGCGGTGTCCGGGCTCGTCGTCCCTCCGTTGTCGTCGTCGTCACCGCAGCCGACGAACCCGGCGGTGCTGCCCACGAGGACGAGGTTGCGCAAGGTGCTACGTCTCATGTCTTCATTCCCCGATGTGAAAGCGTCGAAGCGGACGGCCACGCGAGTGCCCCCCGCGCGCGTGAAGAGGGGGCTTTCGCCTCCTCGGTCCGGCGTCGAGGGACCCCTACCACCGCCGCCCCCCGGCTCAACCTCCATCCGGTCGACGGGGAGGACGGGTCGGTGCGACGCGTCGGCCGGTTTACCGGCTCGCACGTGGCTCGACCGCCCGCAGCAATGCCCGATCGCCTCCGCGGTCTCGCGCTCCGCCAGCCTCACCGGCAGCGGGAGGTGAGGCCGATCGGGAGACACACGTGGGCCGCCGGGGCATCGAGAACCTCGCGTGGAGTGAGCACCGCTGCAGCGGCGGTGCTGGCAAGGCGCCGAGGCCGAAAAGGGTCGAGATCACGAGCGGCGAGCAGGCCGGCCGGCGTCGGCGAGGCCGGTGTCGTCGCCTCGCCGGACGTCTGCGATACCCGGCTAGATCCCCCCGGCCAGCTCTTCGTCGACGAGGGCCTTGAACGCCTCGAAGGTCTGCGCGCCGGTGACGAGCCGTCCGTTGATGAAGAAGCTGGGCGTTGCGGTGGCCTCGTTGTCGGTGCACCGCTTCTGCTGCTCGCGCACGATCTCGGCGGTCTCCGGAGCGTTCATGTCGCGTGCGAAGCGGTCGACGTCGAGGCCGATCTCGGCGGCCATGGCTTCGAAATCGGCCTGCGATCTCGCCTTGGGGGTCTCGAACAGGCGATCGTGCATCTCCCAGAACTTGTCTTGGGCGGCGGCCGCGACCGCGGCGCGGGCGGCAGGCTCCGCGCCGGGATGGAACGACAGGGGGTTGTGGGCGAAGAAGAACACCACCTGGGTGGGATACGCCTCCAACACCCGATCGATCGTCGGGCGCACGCGCGCGCAGTACGGGCAGTCGAAATCCGCACACTCGATGATCTGCACGCGTGCGAAGGCCGACGACCCCTTGCTGGGGAGACCCTCGGTCGACACGATGTGCTTGCCGCTCACCGTGGGGTCGGCGACGGGCTCTGCCGAGCGAACCTCCGGCGCGAACCAGGCGATCATGTCCTCGTAGAGGCGCAGGCGCGTGTCGCCGCGCCGCTTCACGAACGATGCCGCTTTTGCCTTCTCTTCCTCGACGAGCTTCTCGAGCGCCTCCCGTGATTGCGTCCCGGAGACGAATCTGCCGTTGACGAAGAACGACGGCGTCCCTCGGACGCCGAACCGCTTGCCGGCCGCGAGATCCTCGTCGATCTGACGCTCGGTCTGGGCGTCGTGAAAGTCTCGATCGAAGCGCGCGAGGTCCAACCCGAGCTCGCCGGCCCATCGACGGACCGCGGCCTCGTCGATCTCGTTCTGGCGCTCGTACAGACGGTCGTGCATGGCCCAGAACGCGTCCTGCCGACCGGCCGCAATGGCGGCGCGTGCGGCGAGCCGCGCCTGAGGGTGCATGTCCAACGGGAAGTGCCGATACACCAGCCGCACTTCCTTGCCCCGTGTGGCGAGCACCTGATCGAGGGTCGACGTCATCTGGCGGCAATACGGGCACTGGAAGTCGCCGAACTGAACGATGGTGACCAGTGCGTCCTCGGGTCCGCGCAGCTGCGGGTTCGTGCCCAGGTCGACCGCGTAGTTCACGTTCTCGTCGGGGCGACCGGTGCCGGGATCGACGACCCGCGGCCACAGGTCGTCCACGTAGGGGACGGGCGGTGGCTCGGTGTCCGTGTCGCGCGGCACGTCGACGACTTCGCAGGTGCGAAGGTCCGAGAGGGCATTGGCCTTCAGGTAGCAATCGAGCCTGTCGGCGGGGAGGGTCTCGCACATCTCGCGCAGTCGTGACTCGACCGCGGAAGCGTTCGCGAGCGCCGACTCCGCGAACAGCAATCGCGTGAGGAGCGGCTCGAGTTGCATGCATTTCTCGAGGCGAGCAACCGTCTCCCGACGCTTCTCGTGGAGCTGCCCGACGAGCTTCATCCCTCGCTGGACCAGCTCGGGGAGCGCTTCATCGAGCTCGGTGTGCAAGGTGAGCGTCGTGACCACGGCCCGCTCTCGTCGCGTCGTGCGGAGCGTCAGGACCTCGAGCGGGAGAAGCACGGGCGCCAGCTCGCGTTCGATCTTCCGCCCCCCTTTTCCCATCGAGGGGCGCGCGCCGTGGAGCGTCTCCCGGATGTCCAAGAAGCCCGCGGCGAGCCCGCCTGCGTCGACCGCCTCGGCGATGGCTCGGTGACGCGTCTCCTTGCGGAACGATGCCGGCTTGGCGTCCACGATGGCGGCGACGTCGACACTCCCGGCGGTGACCCACACGTGCCCGGCGTGGACGAACGCCGCGAAAGGGACGGGGCCGTCGATGCGAAATACGTCGACGCCCGCGACCTGCTCCAGCGTGGCACCGAGGCGCTCGTGTGCCCTGGCGTAGATCCGGTCACCGGTCTCGCGGGCCTTCTTCTCGTCACGTACCGACACGAACCCCACGACGCCCAGGTCGGTCGCGTCGTTCTTCTCGGGAAGCCGCGTCAGCGCCCACCCGAACGATCCGTCGAGATTGTCGATGATTTCGGCACGGAGGTCGATCCCGAGCTCTTCGCGTAGATCTCTCTCCACCTCGCGGAACAGGAGTTCCGACAGGCCCCTCATCGCGCTCGAGATCTGCTCGAGAGCATCTCGTGAGACGACGACGTCGATCTCGGCGAGCACCGGGTGCGGGATGGAGTCGAGGGCCTTGGCGTCGCGCTGCCTGTCGAGGAGCTTCAGCGTCCCCGATTCTTCACGCAAGACGGTCTGAAACCCCAGGTGGATCCGGCTGCCGTCCGTGCTCAACGTGGAGGCGAAGCCGTCGATGTCCGCGAGCGCCATCCGAACCGCCATCGCTTCGAGGCCGCTGCCGGGAACCGCGGACCGGGACGACGGCCCGTCGACGTACAGCACGGCGAAGGCCTCCCCGGGGCCCTTCGCCAGCCCGCGAAATCCGGGGCGGTCCGCGAGGCTCTTGCCCCTCTGGAGGTCGGCGATGCCTTCGGTACGCTCCACGACGGCCTCGGAGGCGCGCTCGTCGAAACCCGCGACCAGGGTGATTCGATCGCGGTCGGGCAGGGCGGCCATCGGCAACGGGCCATCGAGCCACAGGCCCTCGCGGTCGCCGAACCTCCGCTCGACCCACCGCGGTGCGTCGTCCTCGTCCGCGCCGCGGCCGAGCCAGCGCGTGACGTCCTCGCGCAGGGCTCGGTCGAGCGCGTCTCGATCGGAGACGCCGAGGCTGAGCGCGACCACCGGCGGCTCGACGCGCAACAACGCGAGCCCCCACGGTGCGTCCACGTCGATCCCGCGGTCCTCGTACGTCCCGAGCTCGAAGGGATCGACGCCGAGCACCTCGAGGGCCTCGTCGCGCGCCGCGGAGGGGATCTCCTCGCCGAAGAGCTCGATGACGGCCCGCGGGGAGCGAAAGACGGTGAGGCCCAGGGACTCCTCGGGCAACGTCCGGGCCACGCGCTCGGCGAAGCTCGACTGGAGGTTTCGCCACAGCCACGCGACACCCGACCCGAGCCCGCCGACCAGGGCGACGATTCCGAGCACCCAGCCGATCCGTGCGAGCACCTTCTTCCCGGAGCGCCTGCCCACGGCGCGCGGGCGGGCCTTGGCGCGGGGCGTGGCTGCACCGCGCGAGCCTTCCTTGATCACGGCATTGGCCACGGGCGGCCGGTAGATCACGGCGGGGGCAACCGATGCGGGAGCGGGCGTTTCGGCCTGCCGGGAGGCGTCGGGAGACGATCGTTCGGTCCCCGCCGCTTCGGTCGATCCCGGCTGGACGGGGCCCGCGGCGGCCATACCGGAATCGGATGCGGCGATCGGCGGATGACCGGGAGCGATCGGCTCGGCCGCGAACGGGGGCGGCCCGGGGAGTGTGCCGCTGCTGCGCTGCGTCTGCGCCGTTCCCGGAGCGGTTGCGGTGCTGGAGGGGGGCGCCACCGCATGTGCCGAGGCGTCCGGACCGCCGCCGGCTGGTGACGGCACGCCGACCAGGGTGCTCACGCTTTCGCCGGGCTTCGTGTCTCCCACCGCTTGCTGGGTGGTGCCGATGGCGGTGCGACCCGGCGAGAGCACGTCCTCGACGCCTTCGATGGCGACGAGTCGGATCTCCGTCGCACCGCACCGAAAGCTCTGCCCGGCAAACAGGGCGAACTGCGGCAAGCGCTCGCGGCCACGCCAGGTGCCGTTGCTGCTGCCGAGATCCCGGACGATGACGCGCCCGCCCGACAGCTCGATCTCGGCGTGAATCGCCGAGCTCTCGGGATCGTGCAGCACGAGGTCGCCCGATTCGCGGCCGATGATCGACCGGCCGGGGCCGATGACCCGACGCTCGGGGGGGCGGCCAGGTCGCAGGATCTCGAGGACGAGGGTCGGCGTTTCGTTTTGCACCACGGCGTATCCGCGGAAAGTCGAAGTATCCCCGCGGCTCCCGGATGGCGCAAGACGCACCACAGGACCGTTCGATCCCTCGCCGTTGCGATGTGCTCGCCCGAGCGCGTCGCCGCTGCCCCGTTTCGAATCCACCCGCATCAGCTCTGCGGCCGATGCGTCGTGGCCTCGGCCGTCTCGGGTGCGGTCGAGCCTCGCGACAGCGCCTCCTCGGCGGCAAGACGCTCCCGCGGGTGATGGATCACGCCCGCGATCTCCCCACCGCAGCGGGGGCATGTGCGCATGTCGGCCGTGAGCGGCTCGCCGCACTTGGGTTCCGAACAGCGAACGTCTCGCAAAAAGCTTCCGACGATCAGGCCCACCAACGCCAGAGCGGCGCCGACCAGTCCCGCCTGCCACATCTCGATCTCGATCCCCATTTGGGCTCGATTGGCGAGCATGCCGAGGAGGATTGCGGGCAAACCCAGCGTCCTCGCCAGGCGCGTCGCCTTGGTGCGCTCGACCCTGAACACGTTGCGACCCGCGTTCATCCCCGAGATCCCGCGGTCGGGATGCACCGTCTCTTCGGGGGGCGGCGCACCCGCGGTCGTCGAGTCCTCGGGTGGAAAGGGCATGGTGAGGTCGGCCAGATCCGGCGGCGCCGCCCATTGCTCGGGAGGGGGGAGCCCCAGGCGGGCGCCCAGGTCCGGCACGTCCTCGCGCAGATGCTCCAGGGCCGCGCGGAAAAAGCCGGCCTGGTTGGGTTGCAACCGTTTGGCGACGGCGCGACGGGCCCGTTCGTCGAACCGCCGGGCCGTCACGGCGATTGCGAGGGCAAACGCCATCGCCTGCGGCGAACAGACGCCGAGCATCGTCTTCTGCCGCGTGAGCCGAAACCCGCCGGTTCGCTGGGCGCCGTGCCGGATCGTCGCATCCGTGGTGAGGATCCCGAACCCGAGGAACACGGTGGTGATGTCGACCCGTCGTTGCTCGGCTCGGGGGTCGGTCTCTGCGAAACCGCGTGCGGCTCGAAAGGCCTCGGCGGTGGCCCGCGCGGCGGCGGGGACGACGAGCACGGGATCACGAAGCGCAGCAGCGCGTGCGCCGAAGCGGGCGACGCCACGCTCGACGTGATCGAGCCACACGGGGGCGCCGGGACCCGCAGGAGCCATGGCCCCTCCGAGCTCGGCCTCGTCGTGCACGACGACCTCGACCTCGAAGTCCTCGAGGTCCGCATAGACGAAGAATCGACGGAGCAGCCGACGCAGGCTCCGGTCGCCGCCCGTCCAGGGATCGGGGAAGAACCGCGCGTCGGGCTCGAGCAGCGGGGCGAGGATCAGGTGCTCGTAGCCGGTGCGGGCGACGAGGTCGGCCAAAGTCTCGAGCACGAACACGCGCTCGGGGTCGGTCGGAAGGAGGATGTCGTCCTCGGACTCCACGCGATGACCTGATGGCCATAGCATGCACGCGACCCTGGCCTGCCGCCGCGGTGAGCGCCACGACGGTCGGGTCGCTCGGTCGGCGCCCGGGGGGGCAAGGTCATCGACTCTTGCAGCGGTCCTCTTCGGGGCGGCAGTCGAACCGCACGTGGAGGTGGTCGACGTGCCCCGGGACGTGCCGGATGAGGGGATGACCGGAACCGGTGGGCCGGGGGTACTCCATCCAAGCGGCGAGAGCGCGCTTGCTGAGGAGCTTGTTTGCGAGGGCGTGCTCGTACAACAGCTTCTGCACCTGGCGGTCGATGTAGATGACCTCGACGCGCCCCGTCTCCACGAGGATCTGCAGGAGCTTCCAGGTCCCGTCGCCGTCGAGATTCGAGGCGTTCATCTCCCGCCAGTTGTGCTCCTCGCCCGGCACGAGTTTTTGGGGGTATCCGAGATCGGCGTCGCGACCCGACTGGTGGGTCCCGTGCGGCTCGAGCTTTCCGCCGTGGCGGCTGGAGAGATTGCCGACGAGGATCGGCTGATTGCCCCCGGTCTCGGCCCATCGGCGAAGCACGAGGTCCAGGAGGGCGACCGTGTGACCCGTTGCCCAGGACTTCCACGGAATGGCCATCAGTCTGCGGCCCGGACCTTCCACCATGGGCACGCCGCCCTCGAGGGAGCCGGCGCTCGGAAAACCCACCGATTCACTGCGCGCGCCCTGCTCCTGCCGATAGACCACCACCTTCGTCTGCGGTGCCAGCTCCTTCTTCAAGTCGATCCCCGGATTGAGCTCCACGATCTCGTGGTGGTAGATCTTGAACAAATTCGCCACGTTCTCGAGCGTTCCCCCGCGGCGAATCGTGTACGACACCTCCTTGGGGGGCGTCGGATTGCGAGCCCACGGCGCGGGCTCGGGGCGAGGGTTTTCGCCGGGAGGCAGCGGCGTCGCGTCATCCTCGGCCGGGGGCGGGTCCTCGCGTGTTTCCTCGGCGGGGGGCTTGCCGCGTGCGTCGGGTTCGGGCGTCGCCGGGGGGCGGGGCGCGTTTGCGTCCTCGGTCTGCGCGACCGTCAAGGGCGGGGTCGTCGGGGCTTCGGGCCCGGTGCAGCGCAGGGCGGCGACCACCACCCACAGGCAGGCCCCCAATCCTAGAAGGATCGGAGCGGTGGGCCGTGGCCGGTCGGTCGGTCGGGCCCGGAGCGCGGGATCGGTCGCGCCGGGGTCGATGTCCTCGTCGTCCCCGAGCTCGTTGCCGGCGCCGACTTCGTCCGAACCGTGTTCGAAGGGGTCGAGCTCCGTGTCGACCGAGTCCTCTGCATCCACGGGCATGCGGTGCGCGCCGCCCATACTCGGCCGAGGCCCCCCACCTCCGCAAGTTCGGTGACCCGTGGACGCCAGGGGGCGCGCGATCTGCTCGAGGTCGGCGAAAACCGCGGATCTGGCCGGCTCGACCGGGCCATCCCACCTCGAGGGGGGCGAGCCGGGGTCGCGTGTAAACGCACATGTCGGATGTGTCGTTACGTGTGCTTACGTCGTGCTAGCGTCGACGGCGGATGCGACGGGCAGGGCTGCTGATGATCGCGTGGCTCGCGGTCGCTTGCACGTTCGACGGTTCGGGGAGCGGGCGCGCGAGCGGTTCTCTGGATGACGGCGCGGACGAGGCGGGTGGTACCGACGACCTGTCGGGAACCGCGACGCACGACGGGTCGCCGTCTCCGGGGGACGACGCCGGCGACACCGATGGCGCCGGGCCGCCGAATGACGACGATGGCGCCGCACCTTCCTCGGCGTCCGACGGCGAGGGGTCGACCGGTGGCGCCGTCGACGATGCAGGCGGTCACCACGACGCGGATGCCGATGGGACCGGGACATCGGGGGCCGGCGTCACGTGCCCGATGGAGATGACGGAGCTCCTCTGGGTCGATCAGGCCGAGCTCGAGGATCCGATGCACCTCTCGTCCGATCCCGCGGCCCACGGCGATCCCTCCGTCGCCGTGTCCTCGATCCCGGGAAAGGGCGTCGTGACGTTCTCGTTCGACCTCCCGTGTCCCGGCGAGTACCACGTCTGGGGTTTGGTCTGGGACTACTGGCCGGGTGCCTACGCGACCAACGATCCGGATTCCTTCGATTTCGGTCTGGGGGCGAGCGACGGCTACACGTGGCGCTACGGGTGCCAGACCGCCGGCGAGGCCTCCGGGCTGAGCTGGCAGCCACTGGCCGCGCTGACGCAGCAGCCCTGCACGACCAGCCGCGTGGTGATCGAGGCCTCGGAGGCTGGGCCGGTCGCGCTCGCCTTCCGCAATCGAGAGGCCGGCGCCGGCTCGGTGGTGGCCGGCATCGCGGCCATCGTGGTCAGCACCGATCCCGACGTGAATCCCTACAGCCTGTACGCACCCTACTGATCCGGGAACCGGAGCGCTCCAGACCGGGCGGCTATTGCCCCACGGGGACGAACGTCGCGCGCAGATCGGTCAGCGACGCGTCGATGGGCGGCGAGGAGACGTCGTCGAGAGAAGGGATGTCCGCGTGCGCGGTGCCTCCCTCTG
>CAZYSW010000011.1:0-5854 GCA_964650105.1 uncultured Nannocystaceae bacterium | reverse complement strand
GGCGCGCGCCGGTGGATCGTCGGTGTCGCGCGGCCGCACGCGAATCGGTCGACGACGAGAAGGTTGGGGGGCGTCTGCGGGGGCTGCCTTCTCGGAGGACGGAACCCGTGGCCGGCCGAGCGCCTTCAGCCGTGCGCGAGCTTCTCGATGTGTCGGGTCCTGGGCCAGGACTTCCTCGTAGATCGCCCGGGCGGCGGCGGTGCTGCCCTCCCGCTCCAGGCGCTCGGCCGTCTCGATCAAACGGGCATCGACGACATCTCGCGCGTCGTGGCGCGTGGCCGTCGGCGTGATGCTCTCGTCGGGCAAAGCAGCCGGCGCACGACCAGCACGCGGACGAGCTTCGGAGACGGGGTCGGGCTCGGTCGACATCGCCCAACCCGCGAGCGCCACCACCAACCCGAGCGCCGCCACGGGGATCGACCGGTGGATCCGCTGCAGCAGGGGGCGCGCCGTGGCGATGGAGGCCGAGGGTGTCGGCTCGATCTCCTCCGCGGACCAGGACGGATGCGTCCGGGCGGCCAGCGTTGCGTCGGACGTTTCGTCGGACGTCTCCATCGAGACCACGTGGCGATTCGTATCCGCGTCGTCATGCGAGCACGGATCGGATCCGCCGTCGTCGCCATGGGGCTCGTCGTCCTCTCGTTCGAGCGCGTCCAGGCCGACCAGCTCGATCATCATGGTGTTTCCGATCGACGGATTGATCGGCTCGGGTACGCCGTCCTCCTCCGCACGGGGGAGGCGGAACAACGACGCGGGAACGGCATCGATGAGGGCCTCGACCACCGCGTTGGCATCCCGTGGACGCGTCGAAGCATCGACCCGCACGCAGGACTCGATCAGCTCCACGAGCTCGAGCGGCAGCGTGACGATCTGGCGCAGCTCCGGCAAGTGGTCGCCGGACGCCGACGCCTCGAGCCGTCGCCCGCGGAGCATCCAGTAGAACAGGCGCCCGAGCTCCAGCACGTCGATGCGGGGATCGTCGTCGCCGGACCTTCCAAGGCACTGCTCGAGGCCGACGCCGAGCAAGCGGACGAAGTGATTCCGCCCCTTGCGGCGGCACAAGAAGATCTCGTCGGGCCGTAGCGCCCCGCCCAGGAGGCCGCGTGCGTGCATGGCCCCGAGTGCTTTCAAGATCTGCGCGGCGATGGGGACGAACACCGCCAGAGGAAGGGGCCCGCGGCTTCGGACGAGATCGTCCAGGGTACGACCCCCCACCTGCTCGAGGACCACGAACGCATTCTCGTGCTGGTGGCGGTAGTCCAAGATGGCCACCATGTTGGGCTGGCCGAGCTCGGACAGGCGCTGCATGCGTTCCTCGAAGCGGATCACGGCTTCGTGGTCCCGCACCGGGAGATCGGCGATCTCGACGAGCACCTCGGACTCGCGGTCGAGGTCGAGGGCACGGTGGCGAGGGCCGATCCGACCCTGTAGCGCCTCGGGCCTCAGAGCATAGCGGTTGGCGATGACGGAACGGCCGACGTTCTCGCCCATGGAGCGCGAGGTGAGCATGCGTGACAACGACCCGATGCGAAGGTCCTTAGCCCGGATCTCGATCGCGCTCAACCAACCGGCCGATTTGCGAACCGAGACCCGTCGCGTGATCGCACCTCGTCGTACATCGAGATCGATCCGTCGGAGAAGAGGTCGATTGCTCGGGGTGAATCCTCGGGCGCATGACCCTCGAGCACGAGCCAGCGATCGTCGCTGGCGTCACCTTTCGTCGAACCGCCGTGAACGGATCGGAAACGATGATCCAGCGAGCGTCCAGACGCCGGTCCACGCGTCGGGCGTTCGTGTGACCCGACGCGACCGCTCCGATCGCCGAGGATTTGCCCGTGGATTTCCGCGTCGCTACTGTGGTCACAGGCGACGGCAAGCACGAGCCGTCGTGGTAACCGGGCAAACAAGTTTTGACAGTGCAGGGGATGTCACGCCCCTCGGAACACTCGAATGCAAGTGCTCGCAGAATCCGAAGCAATCGTTCCGCCGCCACCGGCGGTGCGTGGTAGTGAGCGCCGATGGGCCCGCTCGGTCGTGGCAGCGCGCGAGGGCATGCTCCCGATCTCCGGTCCGGAGGAGGTCGTTCAGATCCTCCGCGCCGGCGTGTCCAGGCGCTACAGCGGGGAGCTTCGTCTCGTTGCGACCACCGGCAGCGGCCAGGTCTGCCTGTACAACGGTGGGATCGCCTGGGTGCAGTGCACGACCTGGCCCGAGCACCTGGGAGACGTCCTCGCGCGAGAGGCGGGGATCGGTCGCCTCGACCTCGACCGCGCCATGGACTACTGCCGTGAGACGGGCGGTAAGCTGGGCCACGCCCTCGTGCGTCTCGGGTTGATCGATTACGCGTGCCTCCGGCGGTGTCTCGGCTTGCACGTCGCGGCCCATCTGAAGGATCTGTTGGCGCTCGACGGGCAGTTGCGGGGGCGCTTCGACTTCGTCGTCGACCGGCACTACGACCGCGCGCTGACCTTTGCGCTGGCCGAGGTCCTGCCGTCCGCCGGCGCGGTGGTCGGCGCCTGACGTTCGGGGTGAAGGCGGAGCGCCTCCCACCCTTGGTGCCGGTGACTCGGTGGGAAGCGTCACCGCAATCGTCGTGGAGGTCACGTGTGCGCGTCCCCGGGTCTTGCCAGCCGAGCAGCGCAAACGACTTCTGTACAGCGTTCGGACAACGTTCCGCGGAGAAGGAGGCTCGGTCGTGACGGCGACCTGCTCGCCGACCCACCGGCTCGGGTCCGACCACCACCGCCCCCGTTCGGCATTCTCTTACGTTCCAAACTCACGTCGAGGAGCGGTCGGTTAACATCGTTCTCGTTCCTTCGATCTGGTGGATTTCTCTCAAAACGGTAAAGTTCCCGCGATGCTGGCATTGGGCTTCACGATTGGTGATGGCTTCGAAGACGAGCCGCCTCCCGTGCAAGGCCGGATCAGCTTCGGCGGTGGCTCGCTGACGCTGGAGTTCGACGCCAGCCCCGACACGAACGCAGGGCCGCGCAAGGTCGTGATCGGCATCTCCGAGTTCGCGGACGTTCGGTATCGCCGCGGCCTCGTGGGGGATCGTCTGGCCCTCCGCGCCGCGACGTGGGGCGCCCTCGGTGGGGTGCCGGGGGCGTCGATGGACCGAGTGGTGCTTCGGTTCGCCCGGCGCGATCGAGCCGCCGCGGAGCAGCTCACCGCACGCCTCGAGCAGGTGCTCGCCGAGCGCGGGCGTCGAGCCGACGACCCGCTGCGGCGCGCGGTCTGAGCTGCGTCCGGATCCGCTCGACGCGAGCGTCGTGCCGACTACGAAAACCGCGCCGCGGCGAGTGCGCAGAGGCCCGCGGCCCGGTTCTCGCCGGGTCGAGGGCCGCCCAACCGGCCAAACGGTCCCGATCTCGCACTCTGCGATCCGCGCTCAAACTCGAGCCCACCCCAGCCGATACGATGGTCAGGCGTGGACGCAGGGGCGACAGACGAGGGTGCAATCACGGCCAAGATTCTGGTAGTGGACGATGATCCGGTCGTTCTGTCGTCTCTCAAGCTGGTGCTCGAGCGCGTGGGGTACGGCGTGGTGTCGGCCGATTCCGGTGAGTCGGCCGTGGCCCTGGCCCGTGAGATCAACTTCGACCTCGCCCTTTGCGACCGGCACATGCCGGGCATGGACGGCATCGAGCTGCTCAAGCGGTTGCGAGAGCTGCAGCCGATGTGTTCACGGGTCCTGCTGACCGGTGGCCTCGACCTGGCGACGACCGTGCGCGCGGTGAACAGAGGCGCGGTGACGCGGGTTCTGGAAAAGCCGATCCAGAGCGAGGCACTTCGGCAGGTCGTGTTCGAGGCCATCGAGGGGCAACGCCGCATGGTGCGTGCGTACGAGGAGCTGCAACAGGCGAGCGTCTCCGCAGAACGAGATGCGATCGTGCAGTGCCTCGCCAGCGACGAGCTTCAGCTCGCGCTGCAGCCGGTGGTGCGTGCCGGCGACGGCGCCATCTTCGGCTACGAGGCGCTGCTTCGGAGCAGCCACCCGGATTTCGGCTCACCGCTGGCGGTGATCGGAGCGGTCGAGCGCCACAAGCTGGTCCACGAGCTCGCCGAGGTGGTCGTCGATCGAGCGGCCAAGTGCCTCTCCACGCTTCGCAGCGACGTATCGCTGTTCCTCAACATTCACCCGGCCGAGCTCGCCGATCCCGATGCACTCGAGAACCGGTTGTCTCGGCTGCAGCCATACGCCCCGCGCGTGATCCTGGAGATCACAGAGCGCTCGTCGATTTACGGTGTCGCCGCGTGGGCTCACTCGGTCGACCGGATCGAGCGGCTCGGGTTCAAGGTCGCCGTCGACGACCTGGGGGCAGGGTACAGCGCGCTATCGGTCCTCGCGGAGCTCAAGCCCCACTACATCAAGGTCGACATGAGCATCATCCGCGACGCGGACACCCGGCCGCACAAGCAGCGGCTCATCGACCTCCTCTGTCGCTTCGCCGACGCGACGGATGCGAAGCTGGTGGCCGAAGGGATCGAAACGGAGCCCGAGGCGGCGGCGGTGCGTGCCTGCGGTGCGCACCTCCTGCAGGGGTACCTGTTCGGTCGCCCGCGCCTGCAGTCGCCCCTGCGCGTGGTGTCCCCCCAAGAGGCCGAGAGCGCCGCCGGCTGACCCGACTCGACGAGAACGGACGCCTCGCGCGCCCTCGCGGCGGATCGTGCAGCCGTGTGGCACGACCAACGCGGGTCGGGCAAGCTCCACCACCGTCATGCCCCGCCGCAAGCCCGACCTCGCCGAGCGTGTCGAGGCTCTCCGCGAGCAGATCCGATATCACGCGCATCGCTACTACGTCCTGGACGATCCGGAGATCTCGGACGCGCAGTACGACGAGCTGGTCCAAGAGCTGGCTGCGTTGGAGGCGGCGCATCCCGAGCTCGTGACGCCCGACTCGCCGACCCAGCGGGTCGGCGCACCTCCGTCGTCGGCGTTCGCCCCGGTCACGCATCGCGAGCGCATGTTCTCGCTCGACAATGCCGTCTCGCTGGAGGACCTCGATGCGTGGGCGGCCCGGCTCACGCGGGAGCTCGGGCGAACGCCGCGCGGGTTCGCCTGCGAGCTGAAGATCGACGGCCTGGCCGTCAACCTGACGTACGAAGCCGGCCGCCTGACGTTGGGTGCCACGCGGGGCGACGGCGTCACCGGGGAAGACGTCACGGCCAACCTACGGACCATCGACGCGATACCCCTCCGTCTCATCGGCAATCCCCCCGAGGTGCTCGAGGTGCGAGGCGAGGTGTACATGCCCCTCTCGGCCTTCTCGGCCCTCAACGAACGGCAGGCGGAAAGGGGCGGACGTCTGTTCGCGAACCCCCGCAACGCAGCGGCCGGATCCGTGCGTCAAAAGGATCCGTCGGTGACCGCGAGCCGTGCACTTACCATCTGGGTGTACGGCGTCGGGTTCATGAAGGGCGGGCCGGTCCTGGAGAGTCACACCGAGACGCTCGAGTATCTCAAGTCGCTGGGGCTGCGGATCAACCCCACGTCTCGCCGGGTGGAAGACATCGAAGGCGTGAAGATCTACGTGCAGGAGGCGGAAAAGGCCCGGCATACCCGCGAGTACGAGACCGACGGCGTCGTCGTCAAGGTCGATCGCCTCGCCGATCAGAGAGAGCTCGGCTTCACGGCCAAGGCCCCTCGCTGGGCGATCGCCTACAAGTTTCCGCCCGAAGAGCAGGTGACACGCCTCCTCGACATCGCCATCAACATCGGTCGTACGGGCGCGGCGACGCCGTTCGCGGTGCTCGAGCCGGTGTTCGTCGGCGGGGCAACGGTCAGCCTCGCAACGCTGCACAACGCCGACGAGATTCGTCGCAAGGACATTCGCATCGGCGACTACGTGAC
>CAZYSW010000010.1:0-29805 GCA_964650105.1 uncultured Nannocystaceae bacterium | reverse complement strand
CACCAGTCGTCGTGGATGTCCTTGTCGGTGCAGGGGAAGGCGTGGTTGGGATCGAGACACCGGTCCCGCGGGATGTCCAGGCCGAATGCCAGCCGATCGATGTCGGCCAGCGTCCGCACGTTCACGGGCGACAGCGAGTAGATGTCGGATTGTCCGTCGAGATCGTCGAGCCCACGCTCGAGGTAGTTGCAGATCGGCGTGGTCTCGACGTAGTCGCTGCACTCACCCTTGGCGTTGCACAGAAACCCGTTGCAGTCCGCGACGTCGTCGCAGCCCGGAATGCACCTCAAGCGCTGCGGGTGGCAGTACTCGCCCTGCAGGCAACCCACGTTGCCCAGCGGCGAGCAGGGGACGCACACCCCCTGGTAGCAAACGGGCCCGCCCTCGTCGCCGTCGCAGTCCTTGTTGGACTCGCACCGCTCTTCGTCCGCAGTGGAACCATGGACGGCGACGCCTGCAGGCGTTCGGGCGTCGGGCGAATCGGGCTCGTCGGGCGGCCCCTCGCCGATTTCCGCCACGTCGATGCTACAGCCCGCCAGGAGGACGAAAGGGAGCGCGTACAGGAGTGAACGTCGCTTCATCGATTGGTTCTCCGTGCACCCCGACCGCACGCATCCGTCATCGAGGCGCGCAGCCGAGCTGCTCGGACCCCCAAGTCCCGAAACGACCCCTTCGGTTTAACCTTCGCCGAGAAATTTCTCGCTACGAGTTCTTCGTAGGCGCTTTCTCACGCTGCACGAGCCTGCGTCCTCGGGAACCCCGCCGGCCCGTCGTCCCCACCATCGAGCGATGTCCGACGCGCCGCGCCCCTGCACCTCGGCATTCACGACGACCAACCTCGAGGGGCAAACCAGATCTTGCAAGGCAACACCGACGCGCCACGAGCGCTCCTCGAAACGTGCCGAGACACGCTATCGACGCCGCGACCGTCGGAGCAGCCTGTTCGAAAAGCCACGCTCGCGCGGTGTCGTCGGTGGCCGCGCGGACGAGACGCGAAACTCGAGGCGTGACACGGTCCGTACGAAGAGCAATGCCGCTCGTCGGTGACGGCGTCCCTCGGGCGCGCAGCGAGTCGATGCCTTGCTAGCGTGCGACGTGCTCGATGCTCACGTCGACTTCGGCCCAGCTTCCGTGCGGGTCGAGGTTGAAGTGGAAGGCTTTCGTACCGAACGGCTCCCCGGGCTCGACCCAGTGCGCGGTGGGGTCGTCGGTCTCCCACACGAGGAGTCGCCAACGCGCTCCGTCCGTCGCGTCGACGTGATCCTGGTCGCCCCACAGCATGTAGGGAAGCGGAAAGTCGAGGTGGTCGCTGAGACAACCATCCTCGAAGAACAGCGGCCCGTGATAGTCGCGGCCGACTGCAAAACCATCGGGATGATCGGGCACGGCCCGCATCAACACGAACTTGTTGGTGCGCTCGATCCCCGGATCGCGATGCAGAACGCCGCTGATGGTCGGCGTGCCCTCGTAGACACAGCCCAACCCGACCGTCGACAACGCGATACCGGCGATGACGGTGCTCCGATGAGATACCACGACGAACCCATCCTAGCACGCCCTCCCGATCCGTCCGCACCTCGTCCACCATGCTTGCAGCCACCGGCCGACCTCCCCCGCACCCGGCCGGACCGCACTCCCATGCACGTGGTCTTGCCCACGCTCGGATCGTATCGGGTCCCCCGGCTGCGCGTCGCGTCCAAGTCCAAGCTCTCCGGGACCACGACGCTTGGTCGCGCGACCGGATCGGGGCCCCGCCAAGATCATGTCCACCGACGTGAACGGATCGTCGATCCCGAGACAGCCAGGCTTCATGCCTCCCTCGTCCTCGGCCCGGCTCGAACATCGCTCGACCCGACGTGCGCCGACGCCGGCGATTCGAGACCCGGCGAGCAGGCTCCCCCGGTGCACCCCATCGTGCGTGACGCTTTTCTCCAGTGTCCCCCCGCCGTGGCCCTCCCCAACGGGTCGGCGCAACCGCGGTATAAGGGATCGGGCCGCACCGGCGTTCCGGGGGGGCCACAGGGGAGACGAGGATGCCGCGCTCGCTTCGAACACCGTTTCTTGCCTGTTTGCTGCTCGCCGCAGGAGCCTGCGCGAGCTCGACCGCCTACGTGGCGCCCCCGATCGATCACCCGCCACCGCCACCCCAGCACGATCCCGTGATGCCGGCGCACCGCTTCGAGGCGCGTCCGCACACGCCCCGCAACCATCCCACCCGCGTCACGCCGCCGCTTTCGAGCCTCCCTGCGATGGTCAAGAGCTCCAAGTGCGTGGCCGCCGGAGCGGTCCCCGAGGCCAAACCCACGACGACGCCACCTCCAACCAAGGTCGCGCGCCCGCGGACGGCCCCCAAGGCCGACAGCGGTGCCAGTCGAGCACCTTCCTCACCTGGGGCGGCCCAGCAAACCGCACCCTCGGCCGCTCCGGCCGACGACGAAGCGAGCAGGTTCGCCGGCGCGCCCGCGGCCGACGTCGCCCAACCCTCGGGCTCCCCCACCGCGCCCAAATCTCGCGCCGAGCGTCGCCGCGACAAGCGCAGCAGCCAAAACGAGGCGCTGGCTGCCTCCGAGCCTGCGCCGAACGCCCCACCGACGGAATCGATCGCCGCAGAGCCCGAGCCCGAGCTCGAGCCCGTCATGCCCCCGCCCGGCGAGGGTTGGGGCGAGCCCGTCTACCTTTCCAACGACGACACGATGAGCCTCTCGTCGGCCCAGCGCGTCACGTTCGCCATCGACACCTTCCAGCCGATCCCGCCTCAGCACGTCCGCCCCCACGAGTTCCTCAACTACTTTTCGTTCGAGACCGCACCCGTCGAGCGCGGCCACGACTTCTCGATCCGAGCCGAGATCGCGCCTTCCAGCCAAGATCCGAGCCTGTACTCGTTGGCGCTGTCGATCGCCGGCCGCCCCGTCGGCCGCGAGGGTCGTCGCAACGCCGCGCTCACTCTGGTCATCGATCGTTCCGGATCCATGCGCGCCGAGGGCCGCATGGACTTCCTCAAGCGCGGGCTCCTGCGGATGATCCGTGAGCTCGAGCCCGGCGACATCGTCAACGTGGTGACCTTCGACCACCGCGTCTGCGCCCCCCTCCAGAACTTCGTGGTCGGCCGCGACGACCTCGACGTCCTCACCAAGACGATTCACGCCATCCGCCCCTCGGGTGCCACCAACCTTCACGCCGGCCTGACCCGCGGCTACGAGCTGGCCGACCGCGCCTACCAGCCGCAGTACACCAATCGCGTCCTGCTCGTCACCGACGCCCTCGCCAACCGCGGGGACACCGACCCGCGCACTCTCGCCATGGTGTCCGACTGGTACGACAGCCGTAGGATCCGCCTGTCGGGCATCGGCGTGGGCAAGGACTTCAACGACGCCCTCCTCGATCGTCTCACCGAGAAGGGTCGTGGCGCCTACGTCTTCTTGGGCACCGAGGCAGAGGTCGAAGCCGTGTTCGGCGATCGGTTCGTCTCCCTCATCGAGACCACCGCCAACGACGTACACTTCCGCCTCCACCTTCCGCCCTCGCTGCGCATGCAGGTCTTCCACGGCGAAGAAGCGAGCACCTTCCAGGAAGACGTGCAGGCCGTGCACTTCTTCGCCGACACATCGGTCCTTCTGCTCTCGGAGCTCGAGGCGTGGCAAGATCGGCTACGCCCCGAAGACGACATCATGCTCGAGATCGACTACCAGGATCCCGAGACCGGTGAACCGCGCTCCGAGGACTTCGTTTTCACGATCGGCGACCTGACCGAGGAGAACCGCAACGTCCGCAAGGCCGAGCTCGTGATGCACTTCATCAACGGCATCGCCCGCATGGCTCACCGTGGCGCCCCCGCCGTGTGGCAACCACGCCCCGGCACCTGGCAAGACGCCCAGGCCCTCGCGGACTGCCAACGAACCCGCGCCGACTTCCAGGCCTTCCAGGTCGACCATCGCGACCCCGAGGTCCAGCGCGTCGTTTCGTTGTGGGACACCTTCTGCAGCCGCTTCGAAGGCCCCGGCGGTCCTCGCCCGCCGCGCAAGGACGCGCGTCAGTCCTGGCCCGGCAGCACCCCGCGTCGATCTCCGAACGCCGAGATCCCGTGATCGGGGGCGGCCCCCACACTACGCCGCGCCGCGCCCACGCACGTCCTCGTACATCGGGACGTAGCGTTTGATCTTCCCCGACGGCAACCGTTCGATCTGCTCGACGATCTCCACCTCGACCCGCGGATCTCGAAGCCCCGCGTCGCGCAGCCGCTGCTCGATGCGTCGCCGTGTCGCCTCGGGGTCCACCGGACCCGATGCGCGCAAGAGCAGGCGCACTCCGCCGGGAGTCTGGCGGATCTGATAGTCCGTCATGCTCGGCTCGTGACTGAGCGCCGACCGAAAGACGTGCGTGTGCACGCGAACGTCGTCGCCGTAGTCGAACACCTCGTCGAAGCGCCCTTGGATGTCCGCGATGCGCGAGAAGTCGAGTCCGCTGTCGGAGTCCGGCGACTGCAGCGTGATCGCGTCGCACAGCTCGTAGCGAATGAGCGGCAGCGAGTGATTGAACAGGCTCGTGACGTACACCCGGTCGGCCGTCTCTCCCGGTTGGATCGGATGCCCATTCACGTCGACAGGCTCACAGATCACCATGTCCTCGTTGAGGACCATACCGGGCCGTTCGAAATCCCCCGAGGCGATCGCCCCCGCCTCCGACGTCGCCCACACGTTCGCGACGGTCACCGACCAGGTCTCCTCCAGGAGCTTGCGGTGCTCGTCGGGCATGGGCTCGGCGCTGCACACCACGTATTCGGGCGCGATGCGCAGCCGCCCCTCGCGTTGCGCGAGCGCGATCTCGGCCAACATGGACGGATAGCCGGCCAATACGTCCGGCTGCAGCTCCTGCAATCCCTTCAAGATGGCCGGAAACGGCATCGTCACTGGAAACTCGCGCAGCGGCGACACCTCGCTGAACCCCCGCACGATCTGCACGCTCACGTGCGTCCGGTGCGAAGCACCCACCACCGCCGTCATCGGCCGGTGCAGGATCTCTCCGCGTCGGATCCGAGCACGCAGCATCATCCGAGCGTTGGTCGCCTGCACCGCGCTCCACGCCCCCTGTTCGAACGGCCACACGCCCACACGCCCGGTCGATCCCGCGGACGTCACGATCCTGTATTCGCCGAACAACAGCGCATCGGGCTTGGCCGTCTCCAGGTGGTCGCGCGCCCGCTGCAGCGTCAGCCGGCGGTCGGTGACGATGTCGTCGAAGTGTTCGAGGACGTCGTCTTTGGTCATCACCGGCAGCCGCGCCAGACTCGATGGCGTGATGCTTGCATCGACCCCCCGCAACCGCGCCGCGTGCCACGGCGAAGCTTGCCGCGCCAGCAGCACGATCTCCCGCAGCCGCTGGGTCTGAAAGGCACTGATCTGTGCGCGATTCCACCGCAAGCGCCGCAGCGCCGCGGGCACCGAGATCGCCGTCCTGACCAGGTGAGCTGCCGAGTTCGCCATCAAACGGGCGGTCCGTCCACCGACCCTCTAGCCCAAGCCGAAGCACCGTCAACACCCTCGAAGCAGCCGAGAATCTCAGGTCCGACCCGCTTCGTCGGCGATGGGCGTGACTTCGACCGGGACGCCGCTGAAGGCCGCGTTGCCCGAGGGGATGTCGAGGCGTGCTTCGTCGGTCAGATCGTTGATGCTCGCGCCGGCGTTAGCGTTGGCGACGGGGGTACGCGTTCGGGGGCGATGGTGACCGAAGCCGTGAGGGAGGCTGACCACGCCGGGCATGATCTCGTCGCTGATCTGCACTGGTACCCGCACCTTGCCCACCCGCGAACGCACCTCGACGTCGCGACCATCGACCAGCCCACGCGCCTTGGCATCATCGGGATGGACGAGCAGGGTGCAGCGCGGCTTCCCCTTGATCAGCCTCGGGCTTTGATGCATCCACGAGTTGTTCGATCGGACCTGCCGCCGGCCGATCAGCACGAGCGTCCGAGACGGCTCGGCGCGTAGGGTCGTTGCGAGGGCCTTCAGCTCGGGCGCGATCAGCTCGGGCGCGAGGTGAATCTTGCGATCGGCCGTGCGGAGCACCTTGGGTACCTGCGACTGCAGCGGGCCCAGGTCGATCCCGTGCGGGTGCGCGCGGACCCGAGACAACGTCAGCCCACCGCGTCGCAGGCCCAACAGCCCCGCCCCGTGCGGCCCTCGACGCAACCCGACGTCCAGAAGCAGCTCGGGCGGCATCCGTCGCACCATCGGAAGCAGCATTCGCGCCACCTTGCGCCCCACGACCATCCGCGTCGCCAGCTCGGCGCAGATCTCCCAGTCGTGGCGCTCCTCGTCGCTCCGAGGCGCGATCCCCTCGGTGTACTTCGCGACGTTCCGCACCGCGAACGCAGCCAGGGCGACGTCGTAGTGGGGCCGCTGCAGCGGCGACACCGGGGGCAGGATCACGTCTGCGAAGCGCGTGGTCTCGTTGACGTACCCATCGATCGCGACCATGAACTCCAGCGACTCCAACGCGCGTTCCAGACGAGCCCCGTTGGGCGTGCTGAGCACCGGGTTGCCGGCCGACAGCAGCAAGCCTCGCACCTGCCCCGGCCCGGGCGTCTCGATCTCCTCGGCCAGTGTCGCCACCGGGAGCTCGCCGACGAGCTCCGGTAACCCGCGTACGCGCGATCGAAAGCGGCCGTACCCGGACATACCGAGCCAACGAAGCGGCGCATGCAGGTCGAACGCCGGGGTCGTGAACATGTTTCCCCCCGGGCGATCGAGGTTGCCGGTCATCACCGACAGCGCCCACACCAGATGGCTCGCCAGCGTGCCGAACCGCTGGTGGCACACGCCGATCCTTGCGTAGACCGCGGCACGCTTCGCCGCCACGAGCTCGCGCGTCAACCGGCGGACCGTCTGCGCCGACACCCCCGTGTGCGGCTCGACGCGCTCGGGCGTCAGCTCGGCGACCAGTGTCCTCAATCCTTCCCGCTCCACCACGTGGGGCCCGACGCCTCCGAGGTCCACCAGCCCGTCGTCCTCCAACACGTGGATCATCGAGGCCAAGAGCGCTGCGTCGGCCCCCGGACGCACGAACACGTGCTCGTCGGCGACCGCGGCCGTCTCCGTGCGCCGCGGGTCGATCACCACCACCCGTCCCCCGCGCTCGCGGATGCCCGCCAGCCGCCCACGCACGTCCGGCGCCGTCATCAGGCTCCCGTTCGAAACCACTGGATTGGCCCCGACGATCAGCAGATGGTCGGTCCGATCGAGGTCGGGCACCGGCATCAGCAACGGCGATCCGAACAGCCCGAGCGCCGCCAGCATCTGTGGGTTCTGATCGGCCGACGACGCGGAGTACAGAGCCTTGGTCCCCAGCGCCCGCCGAAACAGCACCTGTCCCCAGGTCATCAGCCCCAGGTTGTGCGCGGTCGGGTTGCCCTGGTAGCCGGCGACCGCGTTGCGTCCGTGGCGACGCCGAACCGCGCGCAGCCCCTCGGCGGCCCGGTCGAACGCCTCGTCCCAGCCGACCTCGCGCCATCCGAACGCCTCCCGCACCACCGGCCGCCGCAACCGGTCGGGATCCTCGTGCACGTCGAGCAATCCCATCACCTTCGGGCACACGTGGCCCCGACTGAACGGGTCGTCCGGATCCCCTCGCAACCCGCTGACGGCCGTACCTCGGGCCTCGACCACGATCCCGCACGTCGCCTCACACAATACACAGGTGTGGACGTGCGTGGTCATGGCATCCCCGATCCCAGCCGACGCATCGCCCCCCTCACCGCGCGCGTCGAAGTCCACGCGGTCACGTCCCGCTCGGTCGGTCGCACGGCGCCGAGTGTAACAGCCCGACCTTCTGCGTGAGCACGCGCCGGCTCACCCTCGCTGTCGCGATGCGCCGGTCGGCTCGCGCCATGCCGTGATCGGGCTCGGCGCGGCTGCGCACCGAAAGCCGATGACCGCGTCACGACGCTCGGGATCGGCAGCGATGGTGTCGTCGTTGCGCAACCAAGCCGCGCGTTGCACCCAAAACGATCCGCCCCGGACGCGGCGCTTCCGCGGATCCTCGGCGGGACCGGCCGTCCACTCGGCGACGTTTCCCGCCATGTCGAGCGCACCCCAGCGGGCACGCCCCGCGGGGTAGCTCCCCACCACGGCGGTCGTCGCCCACCCATCGTCGCCCTCGTAGACGATCCGCTCGCGTGCGTGCCCTCGCCGTTGGAACCACGCACGACACTCGGTGCCGCACGCGTTGACGCGCCCCGGCTGCGGCGGCTGCTCGCCCCACGGAAACGGCCGCCGCTCCGTCCCTCCACCGGCCGCCCACACCCATTGGGCCTCGGTGGGCAGGGCTCCGCCGCGCCAGCGGCAATACGCTTGCGCCTGCGACCAGGTCACGCAGTTGATCGGATGTTGCGAACGATCTTCGCGTCCGGCGTTGCATGCCTCGCTGGCCGCGTCGCGCTCCTCGGGCCGGATCCGCGGCCACCACACGGTATCGGCGGCCGGCGAGCACACGCCCGCGGCGACGCAGCGAGCGTATGCCGCCACGGTCACTTCGGTGTGCTGGAGGCAAAATCCCTCGATCGTCCGGTCGTCGAGCGCACCCCCGGGTACGAAGCTCATCCCCGCTGGACATCGCTGCCTCGGCTGGGGCAGGCCGGGCGCCCCATCGCTTCCCCACGCCCCACCTTCGAGACCGTCACACGCATCGCCCTCGCACACCGGTCGCCGACAGTCGTTGCCAGTCGCCACGAATCCCTTCGGACACTCGAGCCGACGCGCGACCTGCAGCGACTCGCACTGGTGTCCGTTCCACGCAGTGCCGTCGGGGCAGGTCACCCCAGCGCGTCGGAGCTCGCCCAACGGCACCACCTCCAGCCGCAGCAGCGCGCCGCAGCCCTCGGGCGGTCCACCGTCGTCGCCACTGGCCTCCGCGCACCGCTGTGGATCGCCGTCGCGGGTCAACGTCTCGCGCTCCACCTCGCTCCCGGCGCCCAACGTCGGCCCCGTCGACAGCCCGGCACCCCCGGCGATCGCGGCCGTGCGCTCGGCATAGAACGCATACGCCCCCACCTGCACCCCGGTGACGATGTGCGTCGCCCCCTCGCAAGGGCCGCTCAAGTCATCGAGCGCCACCGTTTCCCGATCGGCCTCGAACATCCCGACCATGGTCATCGAGACCGTCAACGCGTCCGCCGTCTCCAGCTTGGCTTCCAGCTTTGCGGCGCCGACCGGCAGATTCGCGTACAGCTCGTCGGCGTCGCGCATCCGCACCTGCTCGGTCTTGTGCGTGAACCCGCCGTATCGATACCGCGACCCCGCGACCTCGCACCGCCGCAGCACCTCCATGGTGCAACCCTCGTAACGCACCACGACGATCCCGCGTCGCAATCGCATCTCCAGCGACCCACGATCGGCCGCCGGCCACTCGACGATGAGCGGGTTGGACTGGCTGTGGCGAACCGAGCAACGCCCCTGGTCCGCCATCCAGGGGTTCTCCTTCTCGGGCAGCAGGCGCTCGGCCGCCGACGTCCCGCAGGCAGTCGCCGAAAAGAGCCCCAGCGCCACGATGATCGACGCGATCGCGCTCGTGCGGCGATCGTTCGCCGGTCGTCGAGCCTCGACCACGTCCATCATCGCCAGCTTGCGCCAGATGGGCATCGACGTCCAACGCTCACCCTACCAGAGCCCATCGCGACCACCCGATGATCCCGATCACGGATCGCTCCGGCGAGCGACGTCCGCTGGATACATTCTCGACTGTCGCAGAAAGTCGACAGTCCGTGTCGTGCGTCACCATGCCCTCACCCACCTCTTCGCGGCCGCGACCTCGAAGCGTATGGTGAACCCATGGCTCTACGCTGGATGGTGGGAATCGCGATCGCGGCATCGATGACCGGATGCACGCATCGCGTATGGTTCACGCAACCGATTCGCGAGGCCTTCGAGCTCGGTCTGCACGAAGGCACTGTGGCCGGCGAGGCGGCCCACGGTCGCGACAACACGGGGCACGCGCCCGACGAGCTCCAGTACTTCGTCTCCGAGCGGATCGTGCTTCTGCGCGACGTCACAGCCCGCAAGAGCAAGCTCTCGCGCGGCCGCATCATTCAGCGGCGCGGCCGCTACTTCGAGCGTGTCATCGTCCGTCGGGGAACACCCGGCATCGCCGTCGACTGGGGCCCCGACTGGGTGGCGATCAGCTTCGAGAAGGGGACGAGGCTCTACTTCGACCTCGTGCACGGCGAGCGTTCCATGCAACCGGGCCACGATCGCGAGCCGGCCGGCTTTTTCGGCGAATCCCTACCATCCACCTACTATCAGCTTCGAACCGTCCAGGCCCCGGATGGCACCGAGGCGGTGGAGTTCGACGGTCAGCTCTACATGCCCGAGGGCAGCACCGCGTTGGCGCGCCTGAAAGTTCGGCGCTCGGATTGGACCAACTACCATCACGCGCGCCGCGTGCTCCGCGGGCGTCGGGTCGACTGACGATCGCCCGATCGGCGGTCAACCGATGCGACGCAACAACCACTCGTGGTGTGCGTCCATCGTCTTGGTCGCGCCGCCGGGTTGCGCGAGCGGAAGCCAGTACACCTTGCGCCCGTGCAGCTTCGCCGGGACCCACGTGCCGTAGGTGTCGAGGCGCAAGTCGCTCCCTGGATCGCCGGTGCCCACCGAGTCGAACAACGCTCGAGCAACCTGCAACGCCGCGCTTCCGATGGTCAGGATCTTCTCGGGTCGCGCCGCCGCGAGCTCGTCGTTCAACCGTCGGCGATGGGCCTGAAGCGCTCGAGTGACGATGATGTTTTCGCCGGGCAGCGCAGGGAGCCGATAGCTCGGGGCCGAGCCCTCGGCCACGAGCGTTCGGTATGCGTTCGCCAGCCCTCCCGCCACCGACGAGGCCATGCCGAAGCGGTCGAGACAGGTGGTCAGCCACGCGGTCCGGGGATCGATGTGAAGCGGCTCGAACACCGCCGCCTTGAGCCACCGGCCGGCCAAACCATTGATCAGACCTATCGGCTCGACACGCCCCCAGGTCTTTCGGAACCTCGCCGAGGCCCAGGCCTGCACCCGAGCGGACTCGTCCGCACCGTCCCAGAACGGCCAGGGCTCGTTGTCCACGGGGACCGGGCTCACGACGCGAGGGCGCCCCTTCTTGCGGCGGTCCGCGGGTTCGGGCTCGGCCACCGATGCGTCCGCGGGAAGGACCCATCGGACGTGTAGCGCGCTCGGGCAACCGCCGAGCACGAAGACTTCTCGCTCACCCGCGTCTCGTGGAACGCACGGGCGAACCTCGGCGCCGAACGGAAATGTCCACGTCACCGACCGCGCAATCTGATCCATTCTCCTCTCCCGACCTCGATTCGAGCTCCATCTGGCTGTCACGGCACCGCCGAGGCCGAGGTTCCGACCCACGGGCGACACCCGCGGAGAGACTAGCCGCATTGGGGCCGCTCTCGCGGGCAGAATCTCCGCGTACGAATTTTTCGTACGCGCGCGAGGAACCTCGCATCCGTCGGACGGCGACATCTTCGTGAACATCGTTTATCGCACCGAATGATTCGTCGGAAACGGCCACACCTCGTCATTCGCCGCGATCGGCACGCCGCCGCGACGCATTCTCATCCCGCTTCATTCGATTGACACGACCGAGATCTTGCGGCCCAGCCCGATACCTGTCCGTTGGGACAGGCCGTTTGGAGGCGTGGGTATCGGCGTTTTCTCTGGACGATATTTCGCGCCTGGGCCTCCCGCGAGCGTGCCGGCCGCGACCGATCCTCGATGCCGCGGCGCTTCGCCATTGCCTCCGGGGGACGAGCGCCGATCGTTCGCCGCTGTCGGCGCCGACCGGCGCCTTCTTCGTCGGCGCTCGACTCGTCATCGCCACTCGATCCGAGGCAACGGCACCGAGCCGGCGGATCGCATCCGAGAACCGGAGCGACGCGGCACCTGACCCCCACGGCCGCTACTGCCGTCAACTCGTGATGCTAGCCTTGATTGCGCGAGCACGGCGCCCTGGAGGCGCCGGCCACGACAACCAAACGCGAGGCCATGAAGGGTCGCTATCTCGAAGTCACCTACCGCAAGGGAAAGCCCGTCTCCGCCTATCTCTACCTGCCCGGGTCCTGGGGCGAAAAGAGCGTGAAGACGGTGGAAGCCGCCCCGGGATTGCTCATCGACTACACCGCACGCGGTGTGCCCATCGGAATCGAGCTCAACGAGCCGACCAAGGTCACCGTCGACCAGGTCAATCGGCTGCTGCGCAACCTGGGCCTGGCGACCCTCGATAGCAACGAACTCGACCCCTTGCGTGCCGCCTGACCGCGGTCGCACGCTGGCGTGACCGGCCCGTCGCCGTATCGGCTGGGCACGCTGAACGCCGCCATTCCGTCGCCCCCTCGACATCGGCCCCCCGCGTCCGGAACCCATCGGCCCGGGTGTCGGAACGCCGGCACGTTTCGAGCCCAAATTGCTCGAAGACACCCGCACGCACGCACGCTGCGATCATCCGACTGGCTCGTTCGACCTGCCATCTCGAAACGCCATCGGAGGGCTTCGACCCGCCCGTGCCGCGGGTCGGCGAGCCGACGCATCGCGTCCTGCCGGGTCGCAGCTTCAGGAAACCCAGGCGAGCTCTCCGGGCCGCGCACCGTCTCGAGCTGACAGAGAGAGGTTCGCTGCTAGGGTCCGTGCAAAATCGGGCGATGCGGAAAGGCTCCTTCTTCGCTTCGGTCCGAGCCTGTTTCGGACAGGGAGATCGGAAATGACGTCGATGACCAGAAAGCTCGTTTTGGGTGTGAGTGTGTTCGGCCTGATGACGGCGTGTGGCTCGGTCGAGAACACCGACTACCGCGGCAAGAAATACGGCGACGGCGACTGGCAGGACGACGGCTTCGGTGACGGCGGCTGTGACCAGGACAAGAAGGATCACGACGCCAAGGACTGCTGCGATCCGGGCGGCCTCGGGTGCAAGATCGAGACGGTCGAAGCGTGCGTCTGCGCCTTCGACGAGTACTGCTGCGACACGATGTGGGATCAGCTCTGCGTCGACGAAGCCATCGGCCAGTGCGAGCTCGAGTGCAAGGAGGATCACGACAAGAAGGACGACGGCAAGAACGGCGACGACAAGAAGGACGACGACAAGAAGGACTGCGACAAGAAGGACGACGACAAGAAGAAGAACTGCTGCACGCCACACGAGGAGGCAGGGTGCGGCTCCGACGCGGTCGAGGGCTGCGTCTGCCAGATCGACGCCTATTGCTGCACCGACACGTGGGACCAGCAGTGCGTCGAGACCGCGCAGACCCAGTGCCAGGTGACCTGCGAGTACAAGAAGGATCATTTCAAGAAGAAGGACAAGAAGCACGACGACGGCGGCGTTTGGCCCAACTGACGCGCCTTCGAATCCGGGGGCAGGGCGCCGTGGACCGTGACGCCTTCCGCAGCGGCCCTGCTCTCGTCATTTCCGCGCGCGTCCATGTCCCGAAGCGCGCTTTTTCGCCCAGCGGGAGCCCCACGTACGACTCGCTCCCACCCGCTCGCTCTGCGCAGGATCGTCGACGCCCGCGCCATCCTAACGAAAGGTGGACACGCCGCGTCTTCGACTCGTGGAGCCGACGGCCGAACTCGACGAGACCAGAGTCGGACCTCCTGCGTCATCGCCCGCCACACCATCGGCGGCGACACGACTCGCCCCCGGCGGATCGCTCGGGCGCTACGTCGTGCTCGCCAAGCTCGGCGAAGGCGGCATGGGGGTGGTCTACGCCGCCTACGATCCCGAGCTCGATCGCAAGGTCGCGCTCAGACTGGTCGGCAGCGCGCACCTTCCCGCCGACGCCCGCGTCGAAGGGCACGCCCGGCTGATCCGCGAAGCCCAGGCCCTGGCCAAGCTCTCGCATCCCAACGTAGTGGCCGTGCACGACGTGGGGACGCACGACGACCAGGTCTTCGTGGCCATGGAGTTCGTCGAAGGACGGACCTTTCGCGAGTGGCTGGACCAGTCGAACGAGTCGTGGCGCCGAACGATGCGCGTCCTTCTCGACGCCGGCCGCGGCCTGGCGGCTGCCCACCGGGCCGGTCTCATCCACCGCGACTTCAAGCCGGAGAACGTGATGATCGATGCGGACGAACGCGTCCGCGTGATGGACTTCGGTCTGGCGCGCTCCGACGGCGAGGAGCCTTCGACCCCCGGGCCACCACCCGAGTGCGGGCAGGAGATCGTCTCGAGTCTGAGCGCACCGCTCACCGTCGCCGGCGCAGTGATGGGGACGCCCGCATACATGGCCCCGAGCAGCACCTCGGGCTGGCCTGCGATCACCGCAGCGATCAGTTCAGCTACTGCGTGACGGCCTGGGAGGCCCTGTTCGGCCAGCGCCCCTTCGCGGGATCGAAGCTGTTAGACGTTTCCTCGGCGATCATCGACGGGCGCATCACCGAGCCGCCGGCCGACCGTGGGATCCCGCGCCATGTTCGACGCGCGCTCGAACGCGGGCTCTCGACCGATCCCACGATGCGGTGGCCTTCCATGGAGGCGCTGCTCGCCGAGCTCGCCCGCGACCCCCGGGCCCGCCTCACCCGCGTCGCGGCGATGCTCGGGATCGGCGGCGCGGTCGCGGCCGCCTTCGCCTGGGGAACCCGCGACGGTCCGTGCGACGACAGCTCCACGCGCCTGGCGGGGGTCTGGAATTCCGACACCCGATCCTCGCTCGCGGCAGCCTTCGACGCGGCCGCGGGCGAGTTCGAACGCTCGGCCCGCATGCACGTGTCTCGTCGGCTCGACGATTACGCCGAGGCGCGGATCGAGGGTCACGCCGAGGCCTGCCGCGCCACCCACGTTCGCGCCGAGCAGTCCGACCGCGTCCTCGATCTCCGCATGGCGTGCCCCGACGATCGTCGCCGCTCGCTCTCGGCCCTCGTCGACGTCCTGCTCCGCGCCGACGCGGCGGCGGTGGAGCGGGCCGTCGATGCCGTCTCCGCCCTCGACCCCATCGCACCGTGCAGCGACCTCGCGTACCTCGAGGCCCGGATCAAGCCCCCCGAAGACCCCGAAGTGGCCGCCGCCGTCGAGGCGATCCGGCAAGAGCTCGCCACCATCCGCACCTTGCTGGGTGCGGGCAAGACCGATGAAGCTCGAGAGGCCGCGCGCGCTGCCTTCACCCACGCCGAGGCACTGGGCTACGAGCCGCTTCTGGCCGAGGTCGGCTACGAGGACGCCAGGCTCGAGAAGGATCCACACCAGGCGGCCACCCGTCTGCGCGAGGTCTACTTCCTGGAGCGCGGCTGCAATCACGACGAGGTTGCCAAGAAGGCGGCGATCCAGCTCGTCGGAACCTTCGGCCTGGAGCTGACCGACATCGAGGCGAGCCTCGATTGGGCCGATCACGCGCGCGCCGAGCTGAAGCGAAACCCCTCCGATCGCGACATGGCGGAGCTCGAGCGGGAGCTCGGCGGCAGCCTCCGCGAGGCGGGCCGCTTCGACGACGCCGAAGCGCACCTGCGCAGCGCGCTCGATCGTCTCTCGCCCGACGACCCGTTCCGCGCCCACGTGCTCGCCTCGCTGGCCAACGTGCTGAGCGCCAGCAAGCGCTACGACGAGGCCGAAGCGATCTACCTCGACACACTGGAGGCCTTTCGCACCTCGTTCGGTGACAGCACGACCTCGCTCGCGAGCACTACCTCGAGGCGATGCGCGTGTTCGAGGCCAAGTTCGGTCCGGACGATCTCCAGCTCGCCGTCCAGCTCATGGGTCTGGCCCGGATCGATCTGGCCGCATCACGGAACCGCCGCGCCCACGACCAGGCCCGACGCGCCTAGACGACCCGCACCGCCGGCAACGCTCCACCGGCCGACATCGCCGAGGCCAAGTTCCTCGCCGCACGAACCCTCGCCGCCCTGGGCCGCACCCACGAAGCCCGAAACCAAGCCGAAACAGCTCTCGGCGCCGCCCCTCCCGACCTCGCCCAGGAAATCCAGGCCTGGCTCGCCCCTTGAGCCCACACAGCTCCACGGACGCACCACCCGACGACGACAGGTGGGCATGTCCAGGGCGGATGGCTACCTGAACCATTCGAGCACGTCGTCGAGCCGTACGCCGAGCGCCCAGGCGACGCCCGCGCCGACGACGAGCAGCATCACGACCGTCATCCCCAGCAGACCCCACGGGAAGCCTGCTCGGGGCTCGGGGCGCTCGTCGTCGTCGGACACCTCGGCGAGCTCGCCGTGAAAGGTGCGTCCGCCCTGCGGAGCGCGGTCCAGCTCCCCGTAGAAGGTATGGGCGCCCGCCCCCGGACCCCGTCCGTCCGCCGGCCCGAGAATGTACGGCTCCGAAGCGACGCGACGGGGCTGCCCCACCGGTCCGTGGTCGACGAACGACGGGGCCGATGCGACGGGACCCTGCCACGACGCATCATCCCGTGGAGCCACCGGTTCGAGCGGAGACACCGGCGGCGGTGGAGCGGGAACCGCTGCCGGTGGAGCCGGCCACGACGGGTCACCGCGGGGCACCACCGGCGCTTGTGGTGACACGGGCTGCGATGGAGGATCGACCGCAGCGGGCATCGGCACCGCTGCCGCGAGCCGATCGGGCGAAGACGCGAGCGCCTCGTTCGACGGCACCGGGGACGAAGTCGGCGTTTCCGGCACCGGCGGTGCGAAAGGCGGTTTCGGACGAACGACGGGAGCACGCACCCCCTCCTCGACGATCGTCGGTTGTGCGTGCGGGTTCAGCACGAGCTGCAGCGTGGTCTCGCCGATCCGGAACGTCTCGCCGTCGTCGAGGCGCCGCCGTGTCACCCGCTCGCCGCCGACCCACACACCGTTGTCGCTGCAGAGATCGACCAACAGCCAGCCTTCCTCGGTCGCACGCAGCTCGGCGTGGGCTCGCGACGCGGCCTGCTCGAGCAAGATGATGTCGCAGTCTTCACCGCGTCCGATCGTCACCTTGCTCGCGGTGAGCTCGTAGACCTGCTCCCCACGTCCCACGATCGGCGCGCGAATCCGCAAGATGGGGTGCGCCGCGGGCATTGCCCCGAGAGTGTAGCGCGCCCGAGATCGGGTCGCACCCGAGCAGACCCGCCCGCGCGGAGGTTCAGGCGCCCCCTTCGACCCACCCCGAAACCGAGGGGCTGACCGTCGATCGAACCCCGGGGCCTTCGAGCCGATCGCGTCGGGCCTCACCCCGGCGGGGTGAAGCTGGCGCAGGTCGAGACGCCCGCGCCGGCGATGTGGATCCCGCTGTTCGGATTGTACGTGGTGATCCCTCCACCCTCGTTCCCGTCGTAGTCGAGCCGCGTCACCTTGCTGACTCCCGACAGCGGCATGGTCTCGGTGAAGAAGTACACGTCGCCCCCCCAAAACGCGAAAGCGAACGCGTTGGTCACGTCGATCCCCACGTCGACGTACTCCAGCTCCTCTCCCGTGGTCTTGTCGAGATTGACCAGGACCGTCTGCCCCGAACCGAGGGCCGCGAAGGCGAACAGGCGCCCATCGCCGGTCCCCGTCAGCTCCGCGACGGGGTAGTCCGCGGGCCCGATCACCTGAACCTGGTGCAGCCCCTCGTCGTAGCGCCCCAGGTGCGAGCCGCCGGGGCCGAAGTTGGGGTACTCGAGGTAGCGATCGCTCTTGTAGACGAAGAGTTGATCGCAACTGCTCGCCGCATCCACCACCGCGTACCCCATGCCGAGCAACCACCACGCACCCGCGGGGTGCTGATAGGGCAGCTCCTCGCAGGAGGACAGATCCCAAAGCGGCGCCTTGAACATCTTTCCCGCCTGAGCGAGCGAGTCGTAGTAGTTGATCCAGGCGTGCCCGCTGCGGTCGATGGCCATCGAGTTCGCGGTATACCCGCTGGACACGGTGCATCCCAGCGTGCCCACCTGCGTGAACGTGTTGGCCGGAGGATCGAAGAACCACACCGACGGCGGGTTGTTCGTGTTGAGGACGTAGATCCCGTCCATCACGTGTTGACAGGGACACCCCGGCTGGTCCCCTCCGTCTTCGGCCGACGCCGAGGCACCCCCGACGTCGAGGATCGGTGACGTGCCGCCGTCGTCGTCCAGGTCGATGCCGGTCCCGCCGCTCGTCGGGCTGGTCAGGCCGCTGACGCCCCCGTCGTACGCGGGATCACCCTCGCGTTCGTCGCCTGCACATGCGACGAGCACCCCCATCGCGATCACCCAACCCGTCGACCTGCCCATATCTGCATCATAGGTCGACACCCCGCCACCTTGCCAGGCGAACCCTCGGTGGCCGCGATTCTCGGTGGAATTCGCGTTGCGCGGGCGACAGGACGGAAGCTGGTCGGCGCCCTCCGGACGCGGTCGCTCACGTGGGCGTGTCGACTTCCGAGTACTCCACGTGCCAGCCCTGCAACCAGTTGATCGCCTGGTGCCGCTCCATGGCGATCGAATGGGACCGCTGGAACGCCTCTTCCGTGGCCTCCGAGATCGCCACGTCGTCGATCGCGAGGTCACCGTCCACGAGCGGGATCCCTTCGAGATCGAAGGACCCGAACCAGCAGTCGGCTGCGAATGCACGAAAGTCCATGCGTCTTCTCAGCAGCGCAAAATCGCGCAACCGCCAGTGAAGGCCCAAAAGGCGCCGTCCCATCCACCGCAGCGCGGCGTCCGAACGCAGCACCGGGCACGCCAACCCCTCCGGGGCCTCGGCCTCCGTCAAGCTGACGATGTCTGCGAGCGAATCGAAGCTCGCCGGCCGATCGTGCGGCGGCAGCTCCACGAGACCCAAGGCCCACAGCAGCACGGCGAGCCCCTCGGTCCTCCACACCGCATCCGTCGCGTCGTGCTCGTCGAGGGTCCCGATCGGTGCATCGAGGATCTCCCACTCGTGGTCCTCCACCTCGGCGGCGAGCCCCCGCCGATGCACCCACCTGCACAGGCGCTCGCGCTGGAGCTCGGCGTCATGGGGCCGCTCGAACTCCAGCAGCCCCCGAGCCGCGATCGCACACAGCACGCCGGCCCGGTCGGCCACCCGTTCGGCGGTGGGGGGCTCGGTCGAGTCCTCCTCGTCGGGGTCCTCGTCGTGCTCGCCGTCGTCGAGCACCAGCTCGGCGGCGCCGCGCAGCTCGAACGGATCGAGCAGGACCCGACCTTCCGCGTCGAACAGCACGCCGGGCGGCCGGAAGATCAATCCGTCGACGCGCTGCACCAGGCGGCGCACGAGGTTGGCCGCCGGCGTCACGGTCTCGTCGCCGACGTCCATCTGCAGCCCATAGATCTGGCGCACACCCCCGATCCGGGCCACGACCTCCTCGGAGGCACCGAACGTCCGCGCGAACGACTCGAAGCCGGCGAGGTGCTCACCGACATCGTCGGCGTCCATGACGGTGATCGTCATCCGTGCGCCCGTCCACTCGACCACGAACTCGCCGCCGGTTCCCACCGCCACCGCAGCAGCCGGTGAGAGGGAACGTAGCTCCTCGATGCCGATCGGCTGCTTGCGCGCGCCGTACACCGTGAGCGGCTCGGCCATGCACGACGAGCGTACCAGTCCTCCGCCGCCTCGGCGCGATCGGAAGGTCCGCGACACCGCGTACGGTGGGACCACCGGGCGACGCGTGATTCCCCGCAGAAGGTGCGCTCATCTCATCCATCGGGCGCCCGAGCGCGTGACTTCGCACCGAACGCGCACCTTCCCATGCCCCGTACGCGGCCTCCAGTGCGAGCGCATCGCACTTCACGACTTGATCATTTGGTGTTCGCGCGCCACTTGACGAGCACCAAGCTCGCATCCCGACCCGGCGTCGCGGTATCCTCCCCTCGGGGGATCCCATGATGAAGCTCGCTGCCGTGTCGTCGTCACTCCTCCTCGGCCTGCTCGTCGCGTCGGAGGCCAGCGCGGGCACCTGCGACGATCCGGAGCCCGAATGGCTCGCTTGCGAGGACTTCGAGGGCGGCGCACGAGGTTGGTCGGCCTGGTTCACCGACTCGCCCTTCATCGATTGCCTCGGCTGCAGCGATGGCAACGCCGAGAACCCCGACCGGATCATGCTCACCGACGCCGAGGCCCACGAGGGCTCGTGGTCGCTGTACATGCCCGCCGCCGCGGCGGCGCAGTACCAGGGGGCCTCGCTCGCGTACCGGAGTTGCGCGGGCGACCAGCACCCGGGCTGTACCTTGAACGGCTACGATCGCCTCTACTTTCGAGCCTGGGTGAAGCTCGCCGAGGATCACCAGTACGTCCACCACTTCCTGTCGCTGGCGGGTACCCGCCCCGACGGCTACTGGGATGCCGACGGAAACGCGGGGTGCCGCCCCAACGGTTACCGCGCGGCGGGAACGACCCTCGACTTCAACGAGGACCACGAGCTGTTCTTCTATACCTACTACCCGGAGATGAATTGCGACGCGGGGGGCTACTGCAGCGGCGAGTACGCCCAGGGCATTTGCGACGGTTGCGCGACCAAGGACATGGCCTGCGAAAACGGGCTCGAGTGCTGCTGGGGCAACCACTTCAGCGGCGACACCGTCGTGCTTCCCCGCGGCGAGTGGGTGTGCCTCGAGATCATGATGCAGCTCAACACACCGGGCCAGGCCGACGGACGGATGGCCTATTGGATCGACGACGAGCTTGGTCACGAGCAAACGGGGATGCACTGGCGCGACGTGCCCGAGCTGCAGCTCAACAAGGCCTGGCTGCAGCACTACATCGACGTCGGTGACGCGGACCAGAGCAACCGCATCTGGTTCGACGACGTCGTCGTCAGCACCGAGCGGATCGGCTGCCTGCAGAGCATTCCGGGCGACACCGACGGGACGTCGGGTGGCGAGACGGGAGGTGACGACGACTCGGGCACCACCGCGGACACCCAGGGGACCGGCAGCGGCCCCGGCTCCGGATACGACGGCACGTCGGGCCCCGACGGCGACGGCACGGGTGGCTCGGACGGCTCGTCGAGCGGCGACGCCAACGGAGACGACGGCGGTGGCTGTGGCTGTCGCTCTGGTTCCGGCGCGTCGGCTTTGGCCCTCCTTCCCCTGTTCGCTCTCGTTCGCCGTCGGCGAACGCTCGCCTCGATCGCGCTCACTCGCCCGGCCGCCGGCGGCTGCCCCGCGACGGCCCCGTCGCGATCTCGCCCAAACCGCCCACGGGCCACGGTCCCCGGGTCGAGCGGCGGTGCACGTCTGCATCGTTGACATCGGGGGGTCGGCCTCCCAAAGTCCCGCAATGCACGTGCCCCGCGCCGTATTCGCCGCCCTGGCGAGCTGCCTGGTTGCCGCCGCCTGTGGGGGGAAAGGCAACGATCCGTCCACCCCCACCGCCGAACAGAGCCTGGCCCAGGTCGCCGGCGCCCCCGCCGAAGCGGACGCCTGCACCAAGTACGCGAACGCCCTTTGCGACAAGGCCGGCCCCGACTCCCCGACGTGCCAGTCGATCAAGACGGCCACCGACCTCATGCCGGCGGAGGCATGTGCAGCGGGTCTCGGCAACCTCGATCACTCGTTCGCCAAGCTCGCCGAGCTCGGTGAAGTCTGCGGCAAGCTCGTCGAGAAGCTCTGCGGAGACCTCGGAAAGGACACGCAGACGTGCGCGATGGTCCAAAAGCAGTCGGCCCGTCTGCAACCCGATCAGTGCAACGAGATGATGGCCCAGTACGCCGAAGTGCTGGCCGAGCTGCAGAGCATGGAGCAGCGCAACAAGCCGCTGCCCCCCGAGCTGGCGGCGATGATCGCCGAAGGTGATGCGCCGTCGTTCGGCCCTCCCGACGCCAAGGTCAAGGTGGTCGAGTTCTCCGACTTCGAGTGCCCGTACTGTGCTCGTGCCGCGGACGCGGTGAACGAGATCAAGAAGAAGTACGAGGACCAGGTCCACTTCGTCTTCCGCCAATTCCCCCTGTCCTTCCATCAGCGGGCCCACCTGACCGCGCAGGCCTCCCTGGCCGCCCACGCCCAGGGCAAGTTCTGGGAGTTCCACGACCTCGCGTTCGCCAATCAAAAGGCGCTCGACCGCGACAGCCTGGAGAAGTATGCCGAACAAGCCGGCCTCGACATGGTGAAGTTCAAGGCCGCGCTCGACAACAACATCCACGCCAACACCGTGGATGCCGAGCTCGAGATGGGCAAGAAGGTGTTCGTCGACGGGACCCCGACCATGTTCGTCAACGGCGAGCGGGTGCCCAATCCGACCGACCCCACCTCGATCGCCCAGGCCATCGACAAGGCGCTCGCAGCCAACAACTGAGCCGTCGCGCGAAACCGCGGCCGGCCGCGAACCGTCCATGACGGGGCACCCGGGTGCGCACGCCGGTGGGCGCTGTCGACGCACCTCCCCTCGGGGAGCGAATCGAACGATCCGTCTCCCTGGCGCATATCTGGGCCGGAGACGATGCAGCCGAGCGTCACCACGGACGAGGTCCTCATCGAGCGGCTGCGCAACGGCGACCTGGCGGCCTTCGACGTGCTCTACGGCCGCTACGAGGGGCGCCTGTTCGGCTACATCCGACGGATGGTACCCGACCGCGCGGCCGCCGAGGACATCTTCCAGGAGGTGCTCTTCAAGGTGCTGCGCGATCGCTCCTTCGATCCCGACCGCGGCCGGTTCTCCGCCGGGCTGTCCACGGTCGCCCGCAACCGCTGTCTCCAAGAGCTCCGCAAGCACGAGCGACGCAGCGCGCTCGGGCACCTCGCCGCCCCGCCATCGCCGACCGACGAGGCTTCGGAAGACGCCCTGGCCCGGGTCACGAGGGTGCGCAAGGCGATGGAGCGGCTCGACGAGCCGCAGCGCCAGCTCTTGTTGCTCAAGCAGGTCGGCGACCTGACCTACCGAGAGATCGGGGAGATCCTCGGCGTCGCCGAGGGGACGATCAAATCCCGGTTGCACGCGGCCATGAAGTCGTTTCGCACGTGTCTGGCCGAGCTCGGCGAAATCGACGAGTTCGGCGGCACCAAGCGCGATCCATTGAAGGGAAGCCCGACATGAACGAGACATGTCAACACTGTCGAGACCGCCTGCTCGATTACGTCCACGGCGAGGTGGACGGCGACCAGCACACGTCCATCACGCGCCACCTCGCCGACTGCCGAGAGTGCGCCCTCGCCTACTGTCGCTGGCGAGCGGACGTGGAGGGTATCATCGATGCGCACCTCGAGACTCCACGTCCGCGAGTGCGCGACGCCTTGCGACGCCGCGTGGAGATGGAGTTCGCCCCCTCCGTCTGGCAACGACTCGCCCGATGGTGGCGGCGTCCGATCCCCGCCTACGGGGCCGTGATGGCGACGCTGGTGCCCATCGTGGCGTGGATCGTGACCAGCGGAGTCACCGTGATCGAGCGCGACGACGTGCCTATCAATGCGACGGCCCCCTCCGCGCTCATCAGCGACTACGACGCGACCCAGGCCCTCAACCCCCTCGCGGACGTACTGTGACGTCCGCCCGCTTCAGGAAGCACCTCATGAAAAGACACGCGCTGATCTTCGCCCTCGCCTCCATCGCCTGGTTGCTCGGATGCGACGCCGGCCCGTCGGGAGACCCCGACCCCGCTGATGCGGTATCCGCCGAGGGTGAGGCCCCAGTCGGCGACGGCGGTACGCGCAAGGTCTCGGGCATTCCGGACGCGCTCGTCGACAAGCATCTGCAGCGCAAGAAGCCCGTGACCATGCCGGGCGCCAGGCGGGCGTTCGACGAGGTCGTCGCCATCATCGGCAAGCACTACGTGGACGGCCCCTTGCCCGAGGACGTTCTGTGGACCGGTGCCATCGAGGGCGTCATGGGGAGGTTGCTCCAGCTCGAAGGTCATCCCATCAACGTCCTCATGAGCCCCGCGGAGTTCGAGGAGCTGAAGGTCGGGACCAAGGGGCAGATCGTCGGGGTGGGGGTCGCGATCGAGCGCGTCGCCGACGTCATCGTGATTCGCGACGTCATTCCGGACAGCCCGGCCGCCAGCGCCGATCTCCGCCCTGGCGATCGCATTCTGGGCGTCGACGGGGAGCGCGTGCGCGATCTGGATCTGAGCGAGGTCGTCGAGCGCGTCCGCGGTGAAGAGGGCAGCAAGGTCGAGCTGTTCGTCCAGCGCGACACCGAGGAGTGGACCATCGAGATCACCCGCAACCGGATCACGTACAGCAGCGTCGAGGGACGGATGCTGGGGCAGGACATCGGTTACTTGCGGATCAACGCCTTTTCCCAAGCCACGGTCGAGGACGTGGAGGCCGAGCTGCAGAGTTTGGCCGCGCAGGGCGTGGCCGCGCTCGCGCTCGATCTGCGGGACTGCCCGGGCGGGCTCATCGAGACGTCCATCGGGGTGGCCGAGCGGTTCTTGCCGCCGGGGCGACGCATCGTCACCGTGAAGCATGGCGACGGAACCGAGATGCACTTCGACGCGTCGCAAGACGATCGATGGGACGGCCTCCCGCTCGTCGTGCTCATCGGGCCTCACACCGCTTCGGGGGGAGAAATTCTGGCCCTCGCCCTCTCCGAGCACGACCGTGCGCCTTTGGTCGGCATGCCGACCACCGGCAAGGGCACGGTCGAGGCGATCTACGAGCTCGACAACGGCTGGGCGCTGAAGCTGACCACCAGCTTGTGGCTCTCTCCGTCGGGCGAGCCACGGCACGGCGTACCCATCGAACCGGACGTCTCCATCCCTTCCACCGACGGACCGCGACCACGCCTCGAGGACGTCCAACCGAGCGCCGATCCACAGCTCGCGGGTGCCCTGCAGTTCCTTACGCGACGTTGACCGGTGTGGCACCGGGGGGTCAAGGCACGTGGCCGTCTCGTCCCCCGGTGGCGGCACCGCTCGACGTTCCCTGTCGTCGCCTCGGTACGGAGCCTCACTCGCCCAAGACTTCGCGCCAGGGGCGTCCCTCCAGCAGCAAGTCCCGAACCGCGGGACGCCCGTCGGGCCCGATGGTCAGCTCCAGTGCGGCACCGCGGGTACGCAGCGCCTCCTCCAGCTCGAGCGCGCGATCCTCGGGGACGTAGTAGCGCTGCTGCGGCTGCACATCCTCGACCCGCAGCACACCGTCGCAGACGTCGTCGGCCTCACTGCACCACACCTGCCGAACCGCCGGGTTTCGGCCGTCGGCGCTCGTTCGCGTCAAACACAAGCAACACGCCGGATCCAGCGAACTCGGCGTGCCGCAGGTGTCCTCGCCTTGAAACGAAAAGGCGTAGCGATACCGCAGGTAGTGACCGTGAAGCAGATCCCGTGGGTCGTACCCCTCGATGGCGATCACCCACGTGGGACCGTGGCGCACGGCGTACTCCGCTCGACCGATGAGGGCCAGGAGCCCCAGCAACGGAATGAGCACGGCAATCGCCGTCAGCCGCCCGGCGAGGTCGCGGGTCGTCACGCACCCTCCTTTCGCAGCTCGCGCTCGAAGTCTCGTCGCTTGCGGGCCCATAGCCACACCAGCGCCAGCGTCAGCAGGCCGCCGGAGACCAGCCCCACGCCCGTGTCGAGGAGGCTACCGAAGACCTCGAAGTACACGACTAGGATGCGGACCCCCACCACCGCGGTGGCGACGTTCAACACCCGGACGTCGCCGCGACGATGGGCCACGAACGCGACCAGAAGCCACAAGCCGATGAAGCTCAGCGCCGCGACGAGATCCAGACCACCCGGCGAGACGAGAAACGGCGCCAGGTACCCTACCGTGCACACACCCAGCAGCCATCGGGCGGGCACGGCCGCCGGCGAGCTCGGGATCTTTCGCATGATCCACCCCGCCAGCAGCGCCGAAATCAGACCCGCCGGGTAAGCAGCGGTCCAGTCCTCCCTCACGGTGTCGTCGTAGAAGGCGAACGTTCCGAAGGTGGCGGCGATCACCACCTCCGACCAACCGATCGCCGTCAGCACGGACGCGAGCCTCGGTCGCGCGCGCCGGATCCATCCCACCTGCCCCACGGCGATGCACAGAAGTGGCGCCCAGTACGTGCTACCAAACCCGAAGGCTCCCCAGTCGTGACGATCGAGGAACCACACGATCCACGACATCCAGGTGACCTGTATCCCGATCACCCACAACGCGGCGGCGAACCCCGATCGCGCGCGACTCATCAAGAGCGCGGTGAGCCCGATCCAGACGGTGAGAGCCTCGTGCGCCTTGCCTCCCAACTGGTAGACCTGCCCCACCAGCGCGATCGAGGCGAGCACCAGGCCGAACAACGCCACGATCGCCGTCTCACGGGCCCAGCTCGGACCCTTGCGCTCCCAGTGCCACACGCCCCACCCCAGCGCGGCGACCAGGACGAGATCGATCCCCAGCTTCACCGAGCCCGGGATCCCATCCCAGTTGGAGGCCACGATCGACACGAGACCGATGGCAATCGCCAGGCCACCGAGCCCCGCGACGGCGAACACGAACATGGGGCGACGGCCCGGACCGACCCCACCGCCCTCCTTGCCCTGCTCGAACGCCTCGATCCGCTCCGCCTGCTCGGGGCTGATCAGGCCGGCCTCCACCCAGCGCCGAAGCCGACGTTCGAGCGGCACCCCCTCAACATAGCAGGGTCTCGGAGCAGCCGCGTGGCGAGAACGCCGTCGGCGTCGACGCTGGCAAAAGCCCAGACCGAAGAGTCGTGGCGGCAGCCCGGACCGGGCATCGCATGCGGGCCCCCCCGCCGCGCTCGCGCCTCGACGGGCCGTCGCTCGAGGCTCTGCCCAGGATCAGTCCTCGTAGGTGCGACCGATCGCGTAGACCCCGCACTGGGCGACCCAGTGGCTGAACGCCTGGTAGTTCTCGGCCCACAGCTCGGGCTGTTCGACGTGGGTGACGACGTGGTCGACGTACTGTTCCCGCCAGGTCGGGTCGCCGGCGGCCAGCCACAGGTTCCACAGGCCCCAGGCACGCGCGAAGTTCAGCCCGCCCTGATGGGCGTTCTCGATCCGTGCGGCCTGAAGCGGCACGAGCTGCAAGTCGGACGGCACGTTGTCGCGGACCCAGGCCTGCACCACCGACGGGTCGGCGATCTCGACGATCGCCATCGCCCGATGGAGGCACGGCGGGAAGAAGTCGTCGATATCGACGGTGTCCTGCGTCAGCGGACACATCTCGTCGTAGACGGGATCGAGGAGCACGTCCGCCACGAACGTCTCCATCTCGGCCTGCAGCGCCGCGTCTCCGGTCCAGCCGCCCCACCGCCACAGGTTGAGGACCGCCCACGACAGATTGCCGTAGTCGTCGGCCAGGACCCCCGCGAAGATCTGGTTGGGTGTTCGCCCCGCCAGCCACACGCGGAGCCGCGTGGCGATCTCGTCGGCGAGGGGCTGGAGATCGGTGCGCCCGGTCGCACGATCGCGTTCGATGGCCAGCGTCAAGAACCAGGCGTACCCGTAGGGGAGCTCTTGAGGGAGCTGCCCCGCCTGCACGTCCTCGAGCTCCGCGTCGAGCTGCGCGGGAGTCAAGTGTGCCTGTGCGGCCTCGAGGTACGCCTGGTCGCCCGTCGCCCGGTAGATCAGATGAAGCGCGTACGTGGCATGGACGGCCGAGTGCCAGTCGATGCACCCGTGAAACGCGGGGTGATTCGTGTCGTGGTTGTCGACGCAGTCCATGATGGGTACCGCCAGCGCCTCCAGCATGGACTCGCGCGCGTCCAGGAAATCCTGCCACGCGGGATCCACGGCGCCGGTGGTCCCGCTCTCGGAATCGTCGACCGATCCGGAGCTCCCGGTCTCCCCTTTCGTTCCCGTCGATCCGTCCGACGACGCGTCGGTGGTTCCCTCCGAAGAGGTCCCCACCGTGGTGTCCGCGCTCGTGCCCTCGGTGTCGCCCGAGATCGGGTCGTCCGACGTCCCGGGTCCGGAGCACCCGAGCAACAAGACTACACCGAGGCTTCCAGCAGCCGCCGCTCGCACCTGCGCATCGTTTCATCGACCTCGACGAAGATCAACGGCCATACGCATCCGACTCATGCCGTTGCTGCCAGACGCAAGATGGCCAGCATCGCGCGAAACATGGTGGGGACGTCGGAGGTCTCGAACCGAAGGGTCCGGGGGCCGACACGTCGGACCGCGGGCATCAGCGCCGCCGCGTCGGCCATGGCCGTGCTCACCGTATCGACCTCCAGGACATAAGGAGGATCCATCGCGAAGGGCCGGAACCGCTGCGGGTCGGCGACGACCCGCGCCGCCGCTTCGCGGATTCGGCGACGCGCCTCCTGCGGGTGCAGCGAGCGTGCGGCCATACGCCCCACCGCCCACTTGACCGTGACCGTCTCGACGTCGCCGAGCAGCTCACGACACTGCTTGCACGTGCTCTCGTCCCCGGTGACCAACCCCACCGGCGTGCCTGCCACCCCCGCCAACAAGCCGTTGAGCGCCGCTTCGTTCATCGACCGTCCGTTGAGCCGGACGTCCGTGGCGACGGCGCTCCGATAGGTGTGATCGAGGATTGCATGCGTCGTGCCGATCCCCGCGTGATAACCGACGAAGAGCGCGACGCCGTAGCGCCCGCCCTCCACCCCTTCGGCCATGCTGAACTGCTTGAGGTTGCCGGTCAGGACCTGCACACGGGGGTCGAGCAGCTCCAACCGAAGATTGCGCATGTCCCCGTGCGAGTCGTTGACGAGCACCTCGTCCGCACCCGCATCGAACGCCCCTTGCGCGGCGGCCTCGGCCTCCAGCGTCATCAACTCGCAGGCCGTCGCGTAATCATCGGTGCCGCGCCGGGTCTGATCGACGTGCACGATACCCGCCACACCTTCCATGTCGACCGAAATGTAGACGCGCACCGGATGATGATATCGCGCGCCATGCCCCACCGCCACGACCGCCGGAGAGGGCGGCGAATCCTCCCGGGGTCGAACCTTGCGGCGACGAACCGGCCGACTAGGTTCCTCGTGCGCGGCTCGACGCCGTGTGGGCTCCTGATAGGAGCCAGCGAAAGAGGAGGTTCGAGCAATGAGACGTGCACTCTCGCGACCGTGGCTGGTTCCCGCCGCGGCACTACTGGCGTTCTCGCCGCTGGTCGCTCAGTCCGCTTCGGCCCAACAGCAAGAGGAGATGGTGTTCGAGGGCTACTACGAGGGCGACTCCCTGGGGGACGACGACTGGTTCTACGACTCGTACGGCCGCAGCCTCGAAGGCGTGGACTGGTACCAGAACGCCTTCTACAGCGGAAGCTTCGACGACGACACGAGCAACGACTGGTTCTTCGACGTCTACGAAGAGGCCGGCGCCGGGGAGGCGGGCATCTTCGACGTCTGATCGAGGCCCGACAGCCCGACGACCAACGCGCTGACATCGCAAAACGACAGGAGATTCGAAGATGAAACGCACCACGATCGTGATGGCAGGCGCTGCGCTGCTGTGGGGGGGACAGGCCTTGGCCCAAGAAGAGCAGCCGCAGCAACAACCACCCGAGCAGCAGCAGGAGGTCGACGTCCAGGAGTTCGAGCGCGAGCTCGACGAGTCCGTCGAGCGCCTCGAGCAGATGGCTCAGCAGGTGGAGGAGTCCCCCGAGGCTCAGCTCGCGTCGAAAGAGGAGCTCGAGCAGAAGGGGATGATCACCTTGAGCGGCAAGCTCCTCGAGCACAAGAACGTCAAGGGCCCGGAGGGTGAGCACGTCGTCGCCCTGATCCAGACCGAAGGCGGAGACCGGTTGGTCGCGGACCTCGGGGCCAAGGACGCCTTGAAGGACAAGAAGCTGCGCAAGGGGCAGGACATCGAGGTGATCGGACACGCCGGCCGCGTGGACGATCGTCCGGTTCTGTTCGGACAGCAGGCGAAGATCGGCAAGGAAGAGATCGCGTTGGAGCGTCCCTCCGGCGAGCAGCAGATCGTCGCCCAGATCGAACAGCGCCAGCAGCAGCAGGCGCAGACGGCGGGCAAGGAGGAAGGCCAGCCCAGCGAGCTCGGCAAGACCGGCAAGGTCAAGGG
>CAZYSW010000009.1:0-30242 GCA_964650105.1 uncultured Nannocystaceae bacterium | reverse complement strand
CCCCGGGAGAGCGACGGGACGAGGACCAGTGCAGCGATGCATCCCAGGCGCAGCGCGAGCATGACCCAACGTTAGTGTGCCCGGGACGTCCTCGCCATCGTCTTGGGACGGTTTTCGTGGCGCCACGGACGCTGACGGGCCCGGTGGACGCCGAAGGAGCGCAGGGTCGCGACGCGTCGGCGCCTGACCTCGCGTCACGTTCATCGCGCACCGCTTGCGACGAAGGGCCGCCCGTGCGCGCAGGAGCAGCAGTTGGTGGGAGCGAGCACGAAAGCACAATCAAATCGTCGAGGAAGGAGCCACCCATGACCAAGATCGTCTACGGCGTTTTCGACGATCCCGATGCCGCGGAGCGTGCGGTCGAGACCCTGGAGTCTCACCGCGTTCCCAATGTCGTCCTCCACACCGGGCACGTGCGCGAAGAAGAGGTGCAGATCGGCGGGACCCGGGCCCTGTCGGGCATGATCACGGGTGGGCTGGTCGTCGGGGTGATCGGTGCCCTCTTGTCCGGCTTCGTGGTCTGGCCGATGGCGGGCTACTGGTTCGGGTGGTCCGAGATGCTCGTCATGGTCGTCGTGGGCTCGATCTTCGGGGTCGTCGCCGGGGGCGTGGCCGGAGCTTCCGAGTGCAAACCCGAGCTTCAGCAGACGGTCCGTGAGGTCGATCGCAAGGGCGGCGTGCTGGTCACGTACGAGCTCGACCCGAAGGAAGACGCCGAGGCCATCATCGACGCATTGCAGGCCCGGGGCGCCGAGGTCGTGCGCGCAGCATGAGCCGTCGGGGCGCCGGATCGTCTGCGCAACATGCGCAATGCGGATCGGGCCGGCGGCCGAGCCCGGTCGTCGAGCCCGGCCGGCCCCGCGGGCCCGATCCGACGAGGGGTCGGACCGCCGTGAAGGATGCACGTCGCCGCCGGTGGTCGAGCCTTCGACGGCGGTGAGGGCCGACAGCACGTACCATCCCCGGCGATGGCCCGTGCCCGAAGGCTGGTGGAGTCGGCACGTCGGATCCTGGCGGACCCACCTCACCGGGCGGCGTGGCGCTTGGTCCGAACTGGCCGGCGAAGCGGGGTGCTGATGCCGGCATGGGAGCATCCGCTCGACGTGCTGCGCACCGCGGCGACGCGCGGCGTCGGGGTCCGGAGCGTCCATGCGATGCACGCTGCGGCGACGCCGGATGCCCTGGCGATGGTCGACGACCACCGCCACCTCACGTACCGCCGGGCGAACGAGGAGATCGACGCGTGGGCCGCGGCGTTGCGCGATGCGCTGGGGGCCACGCGCGGTCGGCCGGCGATGGTGATGATGGAGAACCGGGTCGAGTACCTCGTGACCTGGTTCGCCTTGTTTCGACTCGGCATCACCTGCGCGCACGCCAGCCGCTACGGAACGGCGGACGAGTTGGAGCCGCTGCTCGAGCGAAGCCGTGCTCGGATCGTCGTCGCCTCCGAACAGACCGTCGAGATCCCGCTCGCGGTCGCACGGCGACGTCCCGATCTCGGGTTGCGGATCGCGTGGACCGGTGAGGGCAAGCCGCCCGCCGGGGTCTTCGTCTACGAGGAGCTGGTGACGCGGGCTCGAGCTCGCGGGCGCCGGTGGTGGATCGGGCCGCGGGGACCGAGCGCGAACGTGGTCTACACCAGCGGGACCACCGGACGTCCCAAGGGGGCCGTTCGGGACTTCTCGTCTTTGGGGCTCCTGCAGCTCCTGCAGATCCTGGAGCGACTGCCGCTTCGGCGGGGCGATCGACACCTGGTCGTGGGTCCGCTGTATCACTCGGGCGCGCAGGTCTTCGCCCTGATGAACACCGCGCTGGGGGCCACGGTTCACCTCCAGGAGCGGTTCGACGCCGAGGAGACCTTGCGGCGGCTGTCCACGCTCGAGATCCACAGCGTGTTCTTGGTCCCGACCATGATTCATCGTCTGCTCGACCTGCCCGACGAGGTGCATCGCCGCTGGCCGACGCCGCACCTCCGCGCCCTCGTCTCGGGGGCGGCGCCTTTCAACGATGCGCTGCGTCGTCGGGCCATCGAGCGCTTCGGACCCGACGTGGTGTTCGATTTCTACGGCGCCACCGAGCTGGGGTGGGTCACCCTGGTGAACGGCCGCGAGATGCTGGAGCGCCCGGGCACGCTGGGCCGTGCGATCCCGGGCCAGGAGATCGCGGCGTTCGACGAGGCCGGGCGCCGCCTTCCGCCGGGCGAGATCGGGGTGATCTACACGCGGAGCCGCCAGCGCATGCAGGGATACATGCAGGACGAGGCGGCCACGGCGGCCGCCTGCCTCGACGACTGGCTGACCGTGGACGACACGGGATGGCTGGACGACGACGGCTACCTGTTCCTGGCCGGTCGCACCGGCGACATGGTCATCAGCGGTGGGATCAACGTCTACCCGGTGGAGATCGAGAACACCTTGTCGCGGCATCCGGCCATCGAGGACGTAGCCGTCATCGGTCTCCCCGACGCCATGTGGGGGGAACGACTCGTCGCGGTGGTGGTGCCGCGGGAGGGTTTCGACCCCGACGAGGCCGAGGCCTGGGCCCGGCAGCACCTGGCGCCCTACAAGGTGCCGCGTCAGTGGGAGGTCGTCTTCGAGCTTCCCCGCAATCCGACCGGCAAGGTCCTCAAGCGAGACCTCGTCGCCCGGTTCTCGAGCGGCGAGCACGGCTGACGGCCGGCGCGCCCGCCCCAGCGTCGGCCCTGGGGGCCCGGGGGGCCGCGACGCAATCGATGCGTGGGTGGGCTCACGACGCGAGTTGGCGCATGTAAAGCCTTCGCTTCGATTCGAGCCGTACAACGCTCAAGGTGGACGTCATCATGATGTCCGCGACCAGCGTCGATCTCACCGCTCGGATTCCGAACAACGTCGGCCTGGCCGACGATCCCAAGGTGCGCCGCGCCCTCGAGCGATGGCAGCCGCGCTACCTGGAATGGTGGAACGACATGGGGCCGCGGGATTTCGCGTCCGACGAGGTGTGGCTGCGAACGGCCGTGTCGGTCGGTCGGGACGGGTGGGCCAACTTCGGTTACGTGCGGATGCCCGAGTACCGGTGGGGGATCTTCTTGTCTCCGGCCTCGGACGACGCACGCATCGGCTTCGGTGACGACGAGGGGAGGCCGGCCTGGAGCGACGTCCCCGGTGAGCACCGGGGGGCGCTGCGGCGGATCATCACCACCCAGGCCGATACCGAGCCTGCCAGCGTGGAGCAGCAGCGCAAGCTGGGGCTGACGGCGCCCAGCCTGTACGACCTGCGCAACCTGTTTCAGGTCAACGTCGAGGAGGGGCGGCACTTGTGGGCCATGGTCTATCTGCTCCACAAGTACTTCGGCGCCGACGGCCGCGACGAGGCGGAGGCGTTGCTCGAGCGGCGGTCGGGCAACCCCGACAAGCCCCGCATTCTCGGGACCTTCAACAGCCCTTGTGATCACTGGCTCAGCTTCTTCGCCTTCACGATGTTCACCGATCGCGACGGCAAGTATCAGCTCGCCGCCCTGCGCGAGAGCGGCTTTTTGCCCCTGTCGCGAAGCTGCGAGTTCATGTTGACCGAGGAGGCGTTCCACCTGTTCGTGGGCGAGACGGGGCTCGAGCGCATCATCTTGCGCTCGGCGGAGCTCGCGGCCATGGACCCCAACGGGGACATCCGCGCGCAGGGAGGGATCGATTTCGGCATCATCCAACGGGCGATCAACTACTGGTTCTCCAACTGCCTGGACCTCTTCGGGGGCGAGGTCTCCAGCAACGCCGCGAGCTATTTCGCGGCGGGGCTCAAGGGTAGGTTCCGGGAGCGCGAGCGCTACGACGACCACCGGGCCCTCGAGGCGCCCTATCCCATGACCGTGGTGGAGAACGGGCGCCTCGTCACCCGTGAAGTCCCGATGCGCAACGCCATGAACGAGCTTCTGCGCGACGACTACATCCGCGATTGCCAGCGTGCGGTCGATCGTTGGAACGCCAAGCTGGAGGCGATGGGCTCGCCGTTCAAGCTGGAGCTTCCCAACCGCCGCTTCAATCGCAAGCAGGGGCTGTATCGGGATTGGTGCTTCGACCCGCAGGGCAACCTGGTGAGCGCCGAGACGTTCGAACGAAACCGCGACCGCTGGTTGCTGTCCGAGGCCGACAACGCCTATCTGCGCGAGCTCATGCAGCCCGTCCGAAAGCCGGGCCAGTTCGCGAACTGGATTCGCCCCCCGGCCAAGGGCATCAACGGGCAGCCCCGGGACTTCGAGTACGTTCGCTTCGCCTGAGCGCGGCCGGCGGACGGGTGCGGGGCCTGTTACACTCGGCCCGTGACCGTCGGGTCCCAGGCCGCGCTGGAGGAGCTCGCGAGGCGGATCGCGTCGGGCGAGCTCGTCGGCGACCACGCGTTCGAGGCCATCGTGGACGCCATCGCAGCCACGGTGGTGCCCGCGGACGCCGGGCCGCAGCTCGCCGGCCAGATCCGCAGCGAGGTCGTGCTGGGGGTGAGCAACGACCAGGCGCTGTGCCGAATCCTGAATCGGGCACGACCCGAAGACCGACCCCCTGCGCCGGTCGAGCGGCGCAGCGCCGAGGTCGTGCCGACGCGCCCCCCTGCCGCCGTGGCGACGACGCGGCGCAAGGCGGAGGACCACCGGGACCCGAGCGCGCGGCCTCGACCCGGAGGCGATCGGGCTTTGCGTGCCCGGAGAAAGCCCCTCGGTGATGCACCGGCGTCGCGGTCCCGAGCGCGGGCACGCCGACCGAACGCCGAGGCGACGGACGAGTTCGCCGCGGCGCAGCGGCGCAGTCGCGTGCTCGTGGGGCTCGGCGCCGCCGCCGTGGTGGCCCTGCTCGGGGCCGGATGGTTTCTGACCCGCGCCGATGCTTGCGATGCGTTGGCGGCCGACGTGTGTCGCCGATTGCCCGAAGGGGATTGCCGCATCGCGGAAGTGAAAGGGCGTCTGCGGGAGCAGGGGGTCGCCCCGGAGGTCTGCGCCGACGCCTCGGCGCGGGCACAGGCAGCGATCGCCACCGTCGACAACGCGCGAGCGGGCCGAACCTACCGGGCCACACTGACCGAGGTGCTGGGCTTCGATCCGCGGGGAGAGGCCTCGTCCGAGCCGCCGGCGCAGCGCGACCCCGCCGCCTTCGCACCCATGGCCATCCTCACCGGCCTGCCGCCGTCGAGCAGCCTCTTCGTCGATCGAGCGCATCTGTACTGGACGACGCCGCAACCCCCGGGGGTGCATCGGGCCCGCAACGTGGGCGGAGCCGTCGAAACGCTCGCGACGCACCCCGACCCGGATTTCGTGACGGCGAGCGACGACTTCGTGTACTGGCTCAGCCGCGCGCCGGAGGGGCCCACGATGTGGGCCGACAAGAAGCGAGGGGACCACGAGCCCCAGACGATCACGCTCGAGGGGGTGGAGCCGATCGTCGCCCGCTTCTTGGGGCCCGAGGTCGTCTTCGTCGACGGGATCACCGGGGCGATCTCGATCGTCGCCGTGGCCGGTGGTCCTCCGCGCACGCTGGTGCCGTCGGGTGCGGACGCCGACACCGCCCTCGCGGCGGATGCCGAGCTCGTGTACTTCGCGACGGCGGGGGAGCAGGGGCAGGTCGCTTCGGTCCCTCGCGCGGGCGGGGCGATCACGGTGCTCGCGTCCAGACAGCCCATGTCGCGGTCGCTGGAGGTCGACGACCGCTTCTTGTACTGGATCGAGGGCGAGTCGGGGTCGGTGATGCGGGTGGCGAAGACGGGAGGACCCGCTCAGGCCCTGGTGTCGGCGCAGGCCCAACCCACCGACCTCGCGCTCGACGACACGCGCGTGTACTGGACCAACGCGACGGAAGGGACGGTGCTCGCGGTCGACAAGGCCGGGGGCGAGATCGAGGTGCTCGCCAGCGGGCAGCAGCGCCCGACGCTCGTGGTCGTCGATGGGGCCGCGGTGTACTGGCGGGCGGGTGACACGATCTGGCGAAAGGCCAAGTGAGCGGCGCGCGTCCGCACGCGTCGGCGGCTCGTGAACGATCGCACCGGCGCGACCTCGGGGTTGCATTTTGCAACTCCCGGGGTTGCAAAGTGCAACGCGCCTGCCGTCGTGTCCGCGCCCGAGGCAGGAAGCGGACGACCGTGGGAGCGGTGTGGCCACGGCCCGGTCGGGCATGGGAAGGGCCGGCGCGGCGCGGGAGCCGAAGATGCGGTCGGGTGGGCATCGGGTATGCATATCCTCGGCCCGGGAGGCGAGCGGATGAACAAGGCGATCCGGTTCGGCTTGGTGGCGGCGCTGCTGGGGGTGGGCTGCGGTGACGACGGAGGCTCGTCCGGGACGGGGACGGACACCGACGGCGGCACGGGGACGACGGGGACGACCGATCCGGGCTCCGGCCCGTCGAACTCGGGCGTGGACGCGTCGACCACCGGAGAACCCGCGGACGACACGCTGTCGCCGTGCGACCCTCTGGCCTCGTCGTGCGAGGACGGGGTGTGCTCGGGCTCGCCGCAAAGCGGCTTCTACTGCCGCCCGGCCTGTCCCGGCTCGGCGCAGCCGGGCGCGGCCTGTGGCGACGACGGCGTCTGCCTGAAGGCCACCCGCCTCGACGACACGCTGGTGTGCTTCGAGTTGGCCGATTGCGACATCCTCACCGGGGAGGGATGCAACCTCGCGGCGGGGGAGAGCTGCGTGGTGTTGGGGTTCGACCCCTTGCGAACGGCGTGCGTGCCCTCGGGCAGCACGGGGGCCGGGCAGCCCTGCGATCCCGGTGGAATGCACGACTGCGCGCCGGGTCTCGCGTGCCTGGGAAGCGATCTGGAGGGCGACGATCCGGGGGTCTGCACCCCGTGGTGCATCCCCGGTGCTCCCTTGCCCGACGCCTGCGCGCAGTGCATCGCGGTGACCTCCGAGATCGGCTCGTGTGGGGAGTGCAGCGTGCTCGACGACGACTGTCCGGACGGGACCGCGTGTCAGCCGGTCAACGAGGCGTTGGGGGGCGTGTGCGTGGCTCATGGTCCCGGGGGCGACGGCGATCCGTGCGATTTCACGAGCTCGTGCCAGCCGGGGTACCTGTGCCTCGAGACCGACGTGGACGACGTCTTCGCGTGCGTACAAAAGTGCGACCGCAACGATCCCGCGTGTGACGATCCCGAGAAGTCCTGCATCGACGTGGGGTTGATCCTTCCCGGGCTTCCCACCGGCGAGCTGGGCGTGTGCATCGACACCGACGTCCCGTTCTGCAATCCCGACGCCCAGCCCACCGGCTGTGGGCCGGGGCAGAGTTGCCTGGAAGTCGAGCCGGGGCTGGGCGTGTGCGCCGATCCGTGCGATCCGACCCAGGGCCAGGCCGCCTGCGAGGGCAACTACGCCTGCATCCCGGCGCTCGACGGTGCCGTGCACCTGCTGCCGTTCGCGACCGGCAACGGAGCCTGCGGCGTGGGCTGCTCGAGCGATGCGGATTGCGGCGGCGGGACTTGTCTGTTGCTCGACGGGATCGAGGCCGACGGCGTCTGCGGGACCCCCTGCGATCCGAACAACCCCGGGTGTGCGGTGGGGGAGACCTGCGTCGCGACGCCCGGCAACCCCGACGTGGGGGCCTGCGTCCTCAGCGGCACGCCCTGCAATCCCGCCCAGGACGAGAGCTGTTTGGGCCAGACCGGCACGATGTGCGTCGCCCTGGACGGTGGTGCCGGCGGGGTCTGCATGGTGTCGTGCTTCGAGCAGGATCCGGCCGCCTGCGGCGGCATGGCGGACGCATGCCAGGTCAAGACCGATGCGCAGTGGCACGCAGGGGTGTGCCTGGGCGCCGAGCCGGCGTGCGATCCGATCGCTCAGGATTGCGGTGGGGGCCTCACCTGCGGAGTCTTGGGGGGCGCGGCGATCGGCGGTCACGCATTCGTGTGCGACGAGCCCGGACCTTTGCCCGAAGGCGGAGACTGCAGCAGCGACGCCGATCTGTGCGGCACGGGCCTGGAGTGCATCCTCGACACCTGCATGGCCTTGTGCGACCCGCTACAGGACACGTGCCAGACCGGCACCTGCGTCGACATCAGCCTCCTCTACTACCTGCCGGCCGACACCTTGGGTGTTTGCATGTAAGGCGGCGTCCGAAAACGGCCCGATGGGGTCACGCCCGCTGCAGCAGCGCGCGGAGCTGGTCGCGGAGATCGGTCTCCTCGCGCAGCCGCGACTCGAGGATCGGACGCAGCTCGGGCCAGGGGCAGGCGTGGGCGGTGCGCAGTGCCGCCCGTCGAACCGCGCGGTGAGGGTGCGCGAGCATCTTGGCCCAGACGCCGAGCCACCGGCGATCGGCGACCGGCGGGCGGCAGACCACCAGGCGGCACAGGGCGCGAACGCACGTGACCGGCGCCTCGGCGGTCTCGGCCTCGTCGAGGAGCGCGGACACGTCGACGTAGGGCAGCACGCGCCTCAGCTCCGCGGCCAAAAGGTCGCGGCCGGGGCCGGCGATCTGGACCATCCGCACGTCGCCGACGTGGTCCTCGACGTAGGCGACCAGGGTCCCGTCGGGTGTTTCCCATTGTCGAGCCGCGGGCTCGGCGTGACCTCGGGGCACGTCCGCCGTGAGCCTCCATCCGCGGGCGTCGGCGATCGCGTTCATCTGGTCGGCCGTGAACGCGTCGATCAGCACGAGGGTGATGGGCTCGAGCGTCACGCTTCGTCCTCCTCGTCCGGGTCGTCGTCGCCTTGCTGCGGGTCGTCGCGGTACGGATCGTCGTCGGGCGGTGCGATCCCCTCGTCGAGCGCGGCCTCGATCTGTCCGCGCAGCTCCGGATCGGGCTCGATCGCGCTCATCTCCTCGAGGAGCGACTCGAAATTGTAGGCCAAAAAGATGTTGCACAAGGTGGCGCGGACCATGGGGTCGGGGTGGTCCATGTACCGGCGGTGGATCCTGGTCATGCTCCGATCGCTGTGCCGAAGCGCGGACAGGACCTGCAAGAGCCCCGCGATCTCGTCGGGGTCCGACGAGGCGTCGAGCCGCGCCTCGATGTCGTCGCTGCGGTCGAACGCGAACCCCAGCAGCGCAGCGACGGCGTCGAGCGGCATGTCGAGGGGATACGCGGTGCCGAAGTGCTCGTTGAGCTCGCGGATGACGCTCTCGTGCGGCGACGGGCGGTACCGGACCTCTCCGACGATGATGTCGCCCTGGTGCACCTCGATGGTGAGATAGGCACGCGAGTCACGGGTTCGGCGGGACACCGACCACACGCGCCCCGGTCGCTGGGCATTGGTCCGCTCCTGTCGCGCCTGCAACTTCAACATCAGGCGGGGTTGCGCGGGGATGTGGTCGGGCCAGGGGTCGTCGTCGTGGCTGCTGCCCCACGACCCCGGTTCCAGGAAGGGGCTGAGCGTGAAATGGCGCTCGAGCTGCGCCACGTCGGCGTGCTCGAGCTCTCCGCTGAGCAAGTCGGCCAGCGCCAGGCGACCGCGGTAGCCCAAAAAGCCCCGCGCCACCCGGGTCATGTCGAGGCGACCGAGCGCGGGGCGAACGGTGAGCTCGCCGACGGTTTCGGAGAGCGCCCGCGCGGTGCCCGGGATCGGAATCCACAAGAAGGGCGGAACGTGCTCCGACGGTGCGACCAGCAGTCGCGGCGACGAGGCGTGGGAGTCGAGGACGACGAGGATGGGATCGCCCGCGGCGTCGCGCGTGCGGACCACGGGGCCGCGCGCGATGGGGACGTAGCGCACCATCAGCTCGCGGGCGTGGTCGAGGGTGGCGTCGGTGTGGAGGGTTCCGACGGGCCCGGCCGCGTCGTAGGCGCCCGCGATCCGCCACCGCACCTCTTCGGACGCGGCGCGATCCATCCACTCGATCTTCGGCTCGGGGGGCACGGCCTCCCGGAGCGGGGCCAGCCACGCCGCCAGGGCGTCCATCCAACCGAGGTCCAAAGGCCGAGGCGCCTGCAAAAGCGGTGGCAGCTCGGGGTCGGCGAGCAGCCCGACGAGCCGAGGCTCCTCGCGGATCCGACCATGCCAGCGGCGGTCCAGCTCCACGGCGCGGGTCAGGAGCGCGTGGACCTCCGCCTTCGAGCGCCGCCCCGCCAGCACCGCCGCGAGCTCGACCATGATCTCCGGGGCGTCCGGCTCGAGCTCGAGCGCGCTTCGGAAGGTGCGTTCGGCCGCGTCCAGATCGCCGAGCTGCCGCTCCAGACGGCCGAGCGCCACCAGGCGGCCGGGGACCGAAGGACCGGTCGCGACCGCGCGCTGCAGCAGTGCCCGCGCGGCGATCGAGTCTCCCCTGGCGGCGCTCACCCGCGCGCGGGCGTGCAACGTGTCCTCGGGCGGCACCAGACCGTCGCGCGCCGTCGCGGTCTCGACCTGTCGCAGCGCCTCTTCGGCGCCGCGGACGTCACCCGCAGCGAGCAGCAAGTGCGCCCGCAGGTAGTGGGCCTGGCTGATCATGTGGCCCGACGACGCCGCCCGCGAAAAGCACGACAGGGCCTGCCGCGTGTCGCCGCGACGGTGCATCAGGACGCCCAGGAGCATCCAGTCTTCGCCGTCGAGGCTGGCGTCGCCGGTGTCGCGGCGTGCCAGCAGCTCGGCGAGCAGCTCCGCGTCGTCTCCGAGATCGAAGCCGCGGATCTCGTCGATCGTGGCCTCGAAGTAGGGATCGTGCATGACGAGCAACCGTCAGTCCGCGGGCGTGTGCTCGGTGCGCCGTGCGTGGTGGCGGATCTGCACCGAGGCGCGATCGATGGGATGGCGGTCGGAATCGGCGGTGATCCGCGTCATGCCGGTCACCGTCTCGAACGCCGCGGGCAGCGGTGTGACCACCAGGCGCTCGGGGCCCCCCTCGGACATCGGCGTGACGCGGGCACCGTGGACCGCCACCACTCGGCCGTCGACCGAGAACTCGATCTGCTCGTCGTCGAGCTCCTCGGCCGCGATCGACCCCGGAACGGTGTGCCAGATCTCCTGACCGTCGGGCAGCAGCGCGCCGACCAGAAGCGACCCCCCGTAGGGGTCGTCGGGTCGGGGTGCACCGTTTCCGGGGTAGTCCGGATCCCAGGTGCTGAGCGCCCGGATCACCGGGTACACCTTGTTCCAGCCCCAGGTGGAAACCCAGACGGGGTGACAGTAGGTCATGTAGTCCTTGTTGACGGTCGGGTGGCGCAGCTTGGTGTCGATGACGCCGAATCCCCACTCGCCGACGTCGCCGCCCGGAATGGGGTAGTTGGGATCGGGACCGCCTTCTTCACCGTTGCAGGCCACGTGGCGCCGGCCTTGCGAGTGGCCCACCTCGTGCACGAACGTCTCGGCCGACCACTGGGGGTCGAGCGACAACCCCGACGACACCCGCTGGTAGGCCGCCCCCATGTCGGTGGGGTTGGTGGGGATGCCGTACGCCTGGCCACCGGCACCGCCGAGGCCTCCCGCGCACACGTCGACAAGGCCGTAGTAGTAGGTCTCCGGTGGTGCGTTCTCCTCGAACCGCAGATTGCTCAGGAAGCTGTTGAGCTGCGAGAATCCGGTCAGCGGCTGCTTCCATTCCACGGGGTCGTGCAGCGTGATGTCCAGGCGATCGACCGGATTCATCATGTACATGAGGTCGTAAAAGAGCTGCATCGTCTCTTCCGACGTGTCGGGCGAGGTCGCGCACCCCATCCCGTCGTCGTAGTCGAAGGGGACGACGACGATCTTGAGGACCTGATAGCTGTCCTCGATGCCGACGAAGCCCTTGCTGCCGTCGGCGGGCAGGCGGGGCGGGGTTTCGGGCGGGGGTCGACCGTCGTCGAGCGGCTCGACTTCGTACAGCTCCACCTGAAACCTCAGGCCGGGCTGGGCCTCTTCGGCGGTGATCTCGAAGTTGAACGTCTCGTCCAGGCTCCCGATGAAGGAGTCCCGCTCGACGAGCTTCTTCTGCTTTTTGGTGACCACCGTGCCGTCGGCGAGCGTCAGGTGGAGCTGGCCTTGGATCTCGCGCGGCTCCCAGTCGTCGGGGACCGCCCAGAACACGCGGAACAGGGCCCGTCGATTGGCCAAAAGGTAGGCGGTTCGCTCTTCGGGCGGGACCTGGATGCCGTCCGCGCCGACTTTCACGCCCACGCCCTGGTTGACTTCGATCCAGTCGACCTCGATGTCGCGGGCGGGGATCGGCCCGGAGGGCTCGCCGGTGGTGCTGCCCTCCTCGGTCCCCGACGCGTCGGGCTCGGTGGTCGTGGCCTCGTCTCCGGTCGTGCCCGTGTCGGATTGGGTGTCGGCCGCGTCACCGCTCTTTGCGGGGCCGCAGGCCAGCGTCACGAGGAAAAGCGACAGCGACGAGCATCCAAGGCGGGCCATCCCAAAGAGGTTAACACGAGTCGGAGCGTGGCGACCGGGGTGGGCTGCCGGGCTCCGAGTCGCCCAGAACGCGCAGGCGCGTTGCAGGGGTTCGTCTTCGCGGCCTCGAGCCCCCGGTGGCCGAGTGGCCGCCGCCTCACTGTTCGGGCTCGACGGGCGCGGCGTGCCTCTCCAGCCGCCGCTCGAATCTTCGACCGGGATCGGCCCGATCCTCGGTGACGGTGAGGACGCGCAGGGTCTCGCCCTCGCTGCGAGCCATGGACGCGGTGACCACGAGGTCCCCGGTCACGTTGACGGCGGTCCTGAACATGTCGAGCAGGCGGTCCATCCCCAGGATCAACGCCACGCCCACGGTCGGGATGCCCGTCGCGGTGAGCACCATCGCGAGCGTCACCATGCCCGCGCCGGGGACTCCCGCCGCACCGATGGAGGCCATCGTCGCGGTGGCCACGATCGCGAGCTGCTCCCCCCACCCGAGGTCGATCTGGAACACCTGGGCGATGAAGACGGCCGCCACCCCTTGATACAGGGCCGTGCCGTCCATGTTCACGGTCGCTCCCAGGGGGATCACGAAGCTGGCCACGGGGTTGCTGACGCCCAGGTTCTGCTCGGCGCACTCCATGCTCACGGGAAGCGTGGCCGACGACGACGAGGTGGAGAACGCGATGAGCTGCGCGGGTCGGATCGCCCGGAGAAAGTCCACGAGCGGCAAGCGGGCCAGGGATTTGAGGAGCGCGCCGTACACCAGGGCGAGGTGAAGCGCGAGTCCCACGAGGACCGTCAGGCCGTACACGAGCAACCCCCCGAGCACCGACCAGCCGCTGGTGCCCACCACCTCGGCCACTAAGGCCGCAACCCCGAACGGGGCCACCTTCATCACCACGTGGATGATGACCACCATCGCCTCCTGGACGCGATCCATGAAGGTGACGACCGGTCGCGCGCGCTCTTCGTCCAGGAGCGTCAGGGCGATGCCGAACAGAAGCGCGAAGAAGATGACCTGCAGCATGTCGCCGCTGGCCAGCGACGCCACCGGGTTGAGGGGGATGATCGCCAGCAGGTTGTCGATCATCGACGGCGCCTCGGCGGCCTTGTCCACCTGCGCTCCCGCGGCGTCGTCGAACTGGGCCTGCAAGGCCACGCGGGAGCCCTCGTCGATGAACGCGCCGGGCTGCAGGAGGTTGGCGCACACCAGCCCGATCGACACCGCGGCCGCGGTCGTCGACAGGTACAGGGCGAGCGTGCGCACGCCGAGACGGCCGAGCTTGCGGACGTCTCCCAGGCTCGCGACGCCGACCACCAACGACGAGAACACCAGCGGGACGATCACCATGGTGATGAGCCGCATGAACGCGGCACCGATCGGCTGCAGCCAGCCGATGATGCGGTCCCCGAGCCCGCTGACCGGGACGGGCCACACCGAAAATCCCCCGCCCTCCAGGGGGGTGCGCTCGTGCTCCAACCACAACTCCACGCGGTCGCCGGCCTCCGGGTCGCCCAGCGCGCGGCGGATCGAGCCGTCCTTGTCGCGCAGCGCGAGCTCGCGGCCGTAGGGCAACGAAACCCGCGACCAGGCGGGGACCGCCATCGTCTCGCCCTTCGCATCGACCGCGTCTTCCTCCACCACCTCGAGCACCGACAGGTGCAGAGGGACGGGCTTGCCCTGGGTCCGGCGTGCCGACGGGAGGCGGATCTCGACGCCGGAGTCGTCGCGCGAGGTGTGCAGGTCCAGACGCTCCCACGCGGTCACCTGGTAGGTGTCGGCCTCCAGCAAGCTCGAGCTCGGGCCCAAGAGCAGCCCGATCAGGGCGCCGACGAGCATCCCGAGGAGGATCTTCGTGTAGACCTGCACCGACGGCATTGATAGCGCACATCGGGGCCCGTCGTCGGGGACGAGCGAGCGCCGCCCCCGCTGTCGCGTCGAGGCGCGCTCGCGCCGAGGGTCGGCCGTGTGCGGTGCGGTTCAGTAGCGCAGCTCGAGCCGCGCCCATCCGCCCCAGATGGGGCCGTCGAGATTTCCGTCGGCGTCCTCGAAGGCGCCGCCGGGAAACAGCACGCCGCCTTGAAGCCCCGCCTGCACCCACAGGTGCCGAAAGCCGTAGCGGCCACGGATCCCGAGGTCGAGCTCCGTGCCGAGATAGCGTCGCTCGGATGCTCCGCCCAGTGCGTTGGTCGGAGCTCCGCCGGCGAGCGCGGTCTCGAACGGATCGACGAGTGGCACGGCCGAAGCCGCCACCAAGGGCCCGCCCCACACCTCGAAGTGGTCGCGGAAGGCCCACCGCCCCTTGGGCTGCACGTACACCGCGTTGGTGAAGCTGCCGTCGGTCGGCAGGTACTGCGTGCCGTTTTGCGGGACGCCGGACGACGCGGGGTCTTCGGCCCGGAGCTGCCCGCGGGCGGATTGCCACCCGTGGACGTACTGGAACAGGAGCAACCCCGCGGTGTAGCCCCCGTTCGCGGTGAAGTTGTTCACCTCCTGGTCGTCGGGGTTGGCGTCACCGCTGGCCCAGCCCGCGTCGAAGCCCGCCAGCCACACCTCCGGATTGCCCAGGTAGGCGCGCAGCGCCGCGGCGCCCTGCAACACCTGATGCTCGGAGAACTCGCCCCGCAAGAAGGTCGTGCGGCCCGCGATTGCCACCGCCTCGAACGCGCCGACGAGGGCCAGCTTCCCCCGCACGCGCTTGTGCCCCTGCCCGGCGAAGTCGATGACGCCGACCTCCAGGAGATCGTCGCCGGGGTAGACGTCTTCGTCGTCGGCGGAGCGCTGGTGTCGATACACCGCGTAGGCGCCGATCCAGTTGTGAGGCCGGTGCTCGGGCTCGTAGCGAACGACGATGAACCCCTGTCCGGCGAGGTCTCCCCGCAGGAGGTCGGCGTTCGGATCGCGGAAGACGAGGTCGGCCCCCAGCGCGAAGATCACGTCCTTGCCGGGTCCGCCGGACCGCGCCAGCGGCTTGGTCGCAAACAGCACGCGCTCTTGAAGGTTTCCGTCTCCGTCGTCGCCGAACCGCAGGTCTCCGAAGCGATCCAGGTTGTTGCCGTCGTTGGCGACCAGTCCCAGGCCCCAGGTGAACGACATCTGCCCCAGGCGCAGCAGCCCCGCGCGCGTCGTCACTTCCAGGTAGAGCTCGCGCGGATCGACGTGACGGTAGGGCGGTCCCGGGGGATCGCCCGCATCGAGGATCTCGGCGATCACGGGGTCACTCGACGACTGGGGCATCCACGGCCCGGAGACCACGTCGACCATCCCCACGAGCTTCACCTTGTCGCCGCGTCCGAAGCCGAGCGTCGGGTTCCACCGCACACGGCCGCCCGCGATCAGTCCCTCGTCGTACGCGTTGCCCTCGCTGTCGAGAGAAAAGGGCGTCACGACGCCCACGCGCCCGCGAAGTTGCAGCCCGGGGACGAACGTCACGTACTTGCCCCGCGCGCGCCAGCGCGCCGCCTCCCCGGGATGAACGCCGGTCATGGTGGTGAGCAGGCGCGGAGGCGGCTCCGGTCGTGGGGCAGGATCGGCGCCCGACGGGACTCGGGTGACCTCGGGCGGGTCGATCGTGTCGGGCACGATCGCTTCGCTGGGCCCGGCCTCGGTGGCGTCCCCGGTCGGCCCCGCGCGATCGATCGCCGGCGTGGTCCCGGCGTCCAGCGGCGCGGCGATGGAACGCGGGCCTTCATAGGTCCGCAAGGACTCGGTCGCGTCCGGCTCGACCGCGGTGGCTCTGGGGGCGGGGGCCAAGGCGAGCAACGAGGAGAGCACCTGCGCAGCGGGCATGCGTGCCGCGACGGTAACAGGGCACCCCGACCGCGGTCAGCCCACGGCCACGCCATCGAGAGCGATGGCGCTCCAGGAGGGGCGGGGCGCCGTAACCGCGGTTCGGCGTCCGCCCGGTGGGGTGAATTGCGACGGTGTCGGGGGCTGGTCGTCGCGATTCCGCCGCTGACGGGATCTCTGTACTCTCATGCCCCATGACTGCACGCACTAGGCCCCTTCGTTTCTTGGCTCCCTTGTCTTTGGCGCTCTCCGTCGGCCTGTCCGGCTGCAAGGACGACGGTGAAGGCGACGGCGACGCGGGTGGGACCGGAACGGAATCCGACACCAGCGATCCCAGCGCGACCGAAACGATGGATCCCAGCGCGACCGAAACGAGCCCGACGGACCCCAGTGCGACCGACACGAGCCCCACGGATCCCAGCGCGACCGACACGACCGATCCGACGGAGACCGACACGTCCGTGGACGGCACGACCGGTGAACCCAGCGAGGCGATCGCGTTTCGCTTCACGTCGATGTACATCCGGGATCCGCACTTTTACGTGTCTTCCCTGATCGGCTGCATCGACGCGACCGACGACATCCTGGTGGGCGATGCGATCAACGAGCAGTTCAACGCCGCGATCAACAACGACGACCCGGACATGCCGGACGGCTATCTCGATCTGAGCCTCTTGCTCATCTTCCGGGGGCTCGACCAGAGCGATGGCGGCGGCGGCACGCTCGACTTCGCCAACGGCCAGTGCACCGCGCCGGTGCAGACTACCGTGTGCGACCTGCTGCCCAATTCCGAACTGCAGGGCGCCACCTACGCCTCTCAGGCCGAGGGCATCTGCCACGAGCCGGATCCGGCCCACCTGTCGAGCGCCAACTACAACCCCAAGCCAGGCTCGACGCCGGGACCGTGCTTCCACGCGGGTCCGACCGACGTCACGATCGTCACCACCGGCTTCGACCTTTCGCTCCAGGACACCGAGATCGCGGCCACCTACGTGGGGGACCCCGCGGGCAACCTGGTGACGGGCACCTTGCGTGGCTTCTTGTCCAGCGAGGTCGCCGGTTCCACCGAGCTTCCCCCCGATGTCCAGCAGGACACCGGTGCGACCTACATCGCCGAGCTGCTTCCCGGCGGGCCCAACAACTGCGCCAACCACAACGACCTCGACGGCGGTGGCTGGTGGTTCTACGTGGACTTCACCGCGCAGCAGGTGGATTGGGTCGGTCCGTAGCCCTCTCGAGTCCCCGCGGCGCTCCGCCCTTGCGACGGTGCTCGGGGCGGGGCGCTCGCGTTTGGACGGCGGTCGGGTCGGATCACCGTTCTGGCTCGTGTGCGCACCTCGGTGGGCAGCGGCGCACGAGCACGGCGAGGTTGCGACGCGGGTCCTCCACGACGACGTCGAAGTGCTCGCGCACCAGCGGCAGCTCGGCCCACGTGGCGATGCCGATCCAGTCCGCCAGCACCTCGATCCCCTGGTCGACGACGTAGCGGGGGATCTCGCCCCGGAGCTTGGCTTGCAGGGCCTCGGGGTTGACCTTCCCGTCCAGGTTGTAGGTGCGGTCGTGGAAGTAGCCCAGCGTCCCGCTTTGGATCGCGCCGATCCAGGTCTGGTCGGACACGTTTTGCTGCACCCATGAGACGACCTGGAAGTGCATGTGCCGGTCACCCTGGAGGTAAAGTCGCAGGTTCGTGGCGCCCGCGACGACCCCCAGCACGCACGCCGCCAGACCGGCGAGCATGCGGCCGCCCCGAAGCGGGACGATCCGGTTCCAGGCTTCGAGGACCAACGCAGCCCAGGCCAGCGCGAGGATCCCCGACAGCGGGAAGAGGTAGCGCCCCATGAAGTGGGCGGCGCCGAAGGCCACGCCGTAGTAGCCGGCGAGGAGCAAGGCGTACGACCCGAACACCCACCACACCGCGCGTCCGAGCTGGCGGCGAGCGGCGAGCACCCGGACGCAGCCGGCCACCGCGATGGCGACCATGCCCGCGCAGGCCAGGCTCACCCAGCGGCCGGACTCGAAGGCATGCGGGATCGGGGCGAGCACCGAGAACGACTCGAACAGTTTGATCGGCACCAGGTGCAGGTTCTGACCGAAGCGGGCGCCGTGCGACTCGGCGATCCCGCTGATCGGCACGAGGTGGCCGAACGTGGTGACGTTGTAGTGGAGCCACGGCGCCGCGACGAGCACCGTGGTCGCGCCGACCAGCGTCGCCTCGCCCAGCGACCGCCCGAGGATCGGCTGCTCGCGCCGGGCCACGGGAAGAAGCCAGCGGGTGAGGCACACCGCGAGGATCAAGAACACCGCGTCGTTGCGGACCCAGAAGACCCAGCCCAGCACCGCGCCGATCGTCAGACACCGCGCGACGCTCCATCGCTGTGCCTCTTCGGCGCGCAACAGCACCCAGAGGACCACGAGCACCGCCAGGGCGTACGTCCCCGATTCCAGGCAGTTCATGGAGTGCGGCACCACGACCGGGCTCGCGAACCAGGCGCATGCGGCCAGCGCTGCGACGTCGCAGCCGCGGTGGAAGTCGGCGAGGAGCCGGCGGCCCACGACGAAGAGCATCGCCGCGGCCGCGATGGCGACGAGAACTTGCAGCACGAGGACGGCGAGCACGCCCAGCGTCTTGTCGGCGTCGACCAGGCGATAGGCGAGCGACCACAGCCAGGTGCAGAAGGGTTGCGTTCCGTTGGTGGGGATCGTGCCCGCCGAAACGCTCATGCCCGCGCCCAGGGCCATGTTCCGGGCGATCTGCAAGGAGAGGTAGCCGTCCTCGGTGGGGAACTGGCGCAGCAGACGCCCACCGTGGTCGAACAGAGGGGCGATGCGGGAGGCCATCCCCACCGCCACCAGCCCGTAGAGCAGGCCGAGCCACGCGACCGAGCGGTGATCGGGGGGTCTTGCCGGGGCGGTGGCGGCGGCCGGGCACGCGCGGTCGGGCGGCGGATTCACGTCGGATTCTCCCGTGCTGCTCGAAAAGGGCCGGCGAACGTCGGGCCGAACGACCGCCCAACCGCGGCTGGATCGCACCGCGAGCGCGCCGCCGGGCTGCGACGGCATGGGCATGCTCGCACCCCCCCGCGGCCCTGCAACGCGCGTCTGCTCGCCGGTGTCCCGATGCCCCGGGCCGCCGCGGGCAGGCCCGGCAGATGGTCCTGGAGCCGGTGCTACCCTCGTCGCGCCGCCGGTGCCCGAGCCGAAGACCGATGAAGCGATCGACCGTATCCGCGGCCTGGAGCGGATCGGACGGTTGTGGGGCTACGCTTGGCCCTACCGGGGCCGCATCGCGATCGCGTTCGTGTGCCTGCTGTTCGGTAGCGGACTGGGCCTTTTGTACCCCGCGTTCTTCGGGGACGTGATCGACGCGGCCTTCACCGACCGCGACCTCTCCCAACTCGACCGCTACACGCTGCTCCTCCTGGCCGCGTTCGCGTCGCAGTCGGTGTTCACGTTCTTCCGGCACTACCTCATCAGTTGGGTCGGCGAGCGCGTGGTCGCGGATCTTCGCGTCACCGTCTACGCGCACCTGGTGAAGATGTCCCAGGGGTACTTTCACCAGAAGCGAACCGGCGAGCTCTTGTCGCGTCTGGCCGACGACGTCTCCAAGGTTCACTCCGTCGTATCGTCGGACCTCAGCGTCGCTGCTCGCAATGCGCTGACCTTGGTGGGCGGGGTGGCCATCCTGTTTTGGACCAATCCCTTCCTCACCTCGGCGATGCTGCTGGTGGTGCCTCCGTTGGTGGTGGGCACGGTGTACTTCGGGCGAAAGATCCGGATCCTGGCCCGGCGGGCTCAAGACGAGCTCGCTCGGGCCAACGCGGGGTTGCAGGAGGGCCTGGCGGGGATCGAGACCGTGCAGGCGTTCGGTCGCGAGGCGCACGAGCTGGAGCGCTACGAGCAGGCGATCGCGACCACCTTTAGGTTGTTCATTCGCCGTGTGATCGCGGGGAGCTGGTTCATGTCGACGTCCAGCTTCGTGGCGTTCACCGCGATCACCGGGATCTTCTGGCTGGGGGGTCGGTCGGTCGCGATCGGGGAGATCACGGCCGGCGAGCTCACGGAGTTCATGCTGTACACCATGCTCGTGGCGGGGGCGGTGGGCGCCATGGCGGGGCTGTGGGCGTCGCTGCAATCGGCCCTGGGCGCCACCGCCCGGATCTTCGAGATCCTCGACACGCCGCCGGGGATCGCCGATCCACCACAGCCCGTGCACCTGGAGACGGTGCGCGGCGCGGTCGAGTTCGAGCGCGTCACGTTCGCCTACGGCGACCGGGACGTCGACGTCCTCCGCGACGTCGATCTTCGGATCCCTCCGGGGCAGTCCTGCGCGCTGGTGGGCCCCAGCGGCTCGGGCAAGACCACGCTCGCTCGTCTTCTCTTGCGGTTCTACGATCCACGGCAGGGGCGCGTGACCCTCGATGGTCACGACCTGCGGACGCTCGCCGTGCAGGAGCTGCGCGGGGCGATGGCCGTGGTGTCGCAGGACCCCATGCTCTTTTCGGGGACGATCCGGGAGAACATCCGCTACGGTCGACTCGACGCCACCGACGAGGAGATCGAGCATGCGGCCCGGCTCGCCAATGCCGACCGCTTCATCCGCGAGTTCCCCGAAGGTTACGAGACCCGGGTCGGCGAACGAGGCGTCCAGCTCAGCGGCGGGCAGCGTCAGCGGGTGTCGATCGCTCGCGCCATCCTCCGCGACCCGCGGGTGTTGATCCTCGACGAGGCCACCAGCGCCCTCGATGCCGAGAGCGAGGGCCTGGTCCAGGAGGCCATCGAGCAGCTCCAACGTGGCCGCACGACGCTGATCATCGCCCACCGGCTGAGCACTATTCGGGATGCCGACCGCATCGTCGTCCTCGAGGAGGGCAAGGTGGTGGAGGAGGGGACGCACGACGAGCTCATGGCGCGCCAAGGCGCGTACGCGCGACTCGTCGCCCGACAGGCGACCGCCGGGGAGCCTACGGCCACGGCGTCGGCCACGAGCCCGGACGAACCCCGACGCGAAGGCCCGTCTCGTGGCGAGCGGGTGACCGCCTGAGGTGCGCGCCGGGGGCGACCGCGCCGGACCTGCCACGGCCCGGGCCAGCGTGCTATGTCCCCGGCATGGCCAAGGACCCCGAGTCGACCGAAGAGCTCGATCGCATGCAGAAGATCGTGTCGCTGGCCAAGCGGCGCGGGTTCGTGTTCCAGAGCTCGGAGATCTACGGTGGCCTGCGGAGCGCGTACGACTACGGCCCGATGGGGGCCGAGCTCAAGCGCAACCTGATGAACGAGTGGTGGCGGACCACGGTGCACTCTCGCGAGGACATCGTGGGGATCGACGCATCGATCATCATGCACCCGCGGGTGTGGCAGGCGAGCGGCCACCTGGCGAACTTCACCGACCCCCTGGTCGACTGCAAGGTCTGCGGCGAGCGCTTCCGGGCCGACAAGGCCCCGCGCAAGGACCCCGGGTCGGATGCCCCCATCACCCTGGCCGACAAGGGGCGGGCCAAGGCCGCGCTCGAAAAGCTCGTCGCGCTCGGTCACACCGGGCTGACCCGCGACGGGGCCACCCTGACCGGGGCAAAGGTTGGCGAGCAGGGATACGTGTGCCCCAACTGCGGGTCGCCCTTCCTCTCCCCGGAGCGCCAGTTCAACCTGATGTTTCGGACCTCGTTGGGGCCCGTCGATCCGATTGGAGACATGATCGAAGTGGTGCGCAAGGCGGTTCAGGAGGGGCTCGACGATGCCGCGCTGCGCAACCGCGTCGAAGAGGCGCTCCGCGAGACGTCGGTCTATCTGCGCCCCGAGACGGCGCAGGCGATGTTCGTCAATTTCCTCAACGTGCAGCAGAGCACCGGCGCCAAGATTCCCTTCGGAATCGCCCAGATGGGCAAGAGCTTCCGCAACGAGGTCAAGGTCGAGCACTTCATCTTCCGCTCGTGCGAGTTCGAGCAGATGGAAATGGAGTACTTCGTCGAGCCGGGGCAGGGGCCCAAGTGGCTGGAGTACTGGACCGCCGAGCGGTTGCGCTGGTGGAAGTCGGTGGGGCTGCGGGAGGAGAACCTGCGCCTGCGGCAGCACGGACCCGACGAGCTGGCGCACTACAGCGACGGGTGCTTCGACGTCGAGTACCGGTTCCCGTGGGGCTGGGACGAGCTCGAGGGGATCGCCAGCCGGACCGACTACGACCTGAAGGCCCACAGCGAGGCCTCCGGCAAGAAGCTGGTCTACTTCGATCCTCAGGCCGTCGACGCCCAGACCGGCAAGCTGGGATGGCGCTACATGCCGCACGTCGTCGAGCCCGCGGCCGGGGCCACGCGGGGGGTGCTCGCGCTCCTTTGCGACGCTTACGAAGAGGAGCCCGGCGACGCCGAAGGGAAGGGGGCCCGCACCGTATTGCGGCTGCACCCTCGTCTGGCGCCCATCAAGGTGGCGATCCTGCCGCTCATCAAGAAGGAAGGGATGCCGGAGAAGGCCCGGGAGATCGTCGAGCGCTTCCTCGACGCGGGTGTCAACGCCAAGTACGACGAGCAACACTCGATCGGCCGCCGCTACGCCCGACACGACGAGATCGGAACCCCGTACGCGATCACGGTCGACGGCGACACCATGACCGACGACACCGTCACGGTGCGCCACCGCGACGACCGGAAGCAGGAACGCATCCCCATCACCGAGGCCGTGCAGGCGATCGGTCGAGCGCTGCAGGAGGCGTGACGCGCCTCGACGGCCCGTTCGAAACGATCCGTCGAGACGGCCCCCGGGCCACCGAGTACCCTGGCGCGGTCGCCTGCTCGACCGGGAGAGGACCGGATCGTGCAGGGGCGAAAGGAGAATTCGCGTGAGCACGATCGTGGGAATCTCGGGGAGTCTGCGCAAGGCGTCCTACAACGCCGCGCTCTTGCGGGCGGCCGCGGCCGTCTGTCCCGACGGCGTCGAGCTCCGGATCGCGAGCATTGCCGGGATTCCGCTGTACGACGGAGACCTCGAGCAAGAGCGGGGCATCCCGGCTCCGGTCGCCGCGCTCAAGGACCAGATCGCGGCCGCGGACGGCGTGCTCCTGGTCACGCCGGAGTACAACAACTCGATGCCCGGAGTCTTCAAGAATGCGATCGACTGGCTGAGCCGTCCGCCCAAGGACATCGGACGGGTGTTCGGCGATCGCAAGGTCGCAATCATGGGGGCGACGACCGGTCGCGGCGGCACGCGCCTGGCCCAGGCGGCATGGCTCCCGGTCTTGCGCACCCTGGGCATGCAGGTGTGGTGCGGCAAGGTTCTGTACGTCGACGGTGCCCGGCGCGTGTTCGAGAACGGTCGCCTCGTCGACGACGACACCCGCGAGCTGCTCACGGCCTTCATGGCCGGCTTCGCCGAGTTCGTGTCGAGCCGAAGTCGCGCCCCCTGATCGCACGAACGGGGCTCCCCGCGACCGACCGGCCGAAGCTCCTGCAGCCCGGCCCGCATGACCGTTCCTACGTCCGCTTCGGGTCCGAGCCGCGCTCGATACCTCGCGAGCGCCCGCGTGACCTCCTCGCGACCACAACGAGCGCTCGCGTTCGGCCCCGGTGCAGGGTGCTCCGCCGAGTCCCTACCGACGCCAGTGCCGGATGCCCCATTCGGGAGTCGTCGAGGCCTGCGATGAGCGCTGGCCGCCTGTCGTGACGAGCGGCTCCGCCCGCGTCGTCCTTTGCTCGGCTTTGGAGGGGAGTGATCCGCGACGCCGAGGCCGAGTAGGAACAACGTTTCGGAGGCGTGCGGTGGGACGAGTGCGTGGTGACGATGGAGGCCGACCAAAAGTGGCCATACGGTTTGCCTTCCGGTGGCGTGAGCGATGCCGCGACGCACGTGATGCGGCGTCTTCTCTCGGTCGTCGCTCTCCATGTCTTGCCTCCACTCGAGGAGCCCGGAAGCGCGACGAGGGAGCGCTTGCTTCGTCTGATGATCGAGCAGCGGACGCAGGTCTTCCGTCGCTTGTATCCGCGCATGGACAAGGGGAAGAACGAGCGCTGGTCGGATCGGCGAGCATGGCACGTGATCGCGACGCAGCGATCCGACGGGAGCGTGGTCGGGGCGGTGCGAGTGCGCCTGTGCCCCCCTTGTTTTGCCCCACCACGGCGAGATCTGCGAACTGCTGGGCGTCGACCCCCTCCGAGCAGAGCCCGCCCTCGAAAAAGCCATCGAGGCCCTACGCAGCACGCTCGGCGAAGTGCTCGTGTAACCCCGCACGAGGAAAGCGAGCCACGCGGTACGCGGCGGCCCGATTGGGCGGGGAGGCTGGATGGAGCGCAGGCGAGGTGCCTGACGGCGGGTTTCGACGCTCGCTGATCTCGCGATGCCCGTCTTGGCGGGTCACTCGAGCTCGAAGGTTCGGGTGGTTTCGTTCCAGCCGATCCAGGTGCCGTTGGCGAGCCGGACCTCGGAAAGGCCGTCGCCGTCGCGGTCGCGCACGTCGAGCTCGGCGAAGTGGCTGTAGGAGCCCAGGCCCCGCGGTCCGCCGGGGCCGGTGGGGACGATGCGGGGCCGGCCGGGCACCGGGAAGGTGCCGCGGTCGCTCCACTGACCGTCGACGAGGGCGCGCACCTGCAGCGGGCTCGCCTGGCGATCGCTCAGGTCGAAGGCCCCCGCGCCGGGCAGGTGCTCGACGAGGTAGAGCACCTCGCCTCCGGGCAACAGGGTGTCGACCCTGCCCCAGACGTAGGTCTCCGGGCTCCCGGCCAATACGGCCCCGTCACGTTCGCGCAGGACCTGCATGCCCCAGACGCCGGGGGCCTGCCGATTCTGGCCGAAGCAGGCGTACCAGGCTTGGGCCTTTTCCTGCGTCCAGGGGGGATCCTGATAGAGGGCGAATTGCTCGTCGAGGCAGCGGTCGATGGGGGCGTCCATCGAGAACACGTTGAAGACGACGACGTCCTCCCCGTTCATGCGGGAGCGCGAGTCGGAGAACCGATGGATGCAGCCGTCGACGACGTCGGCCAGGCGCGCGACGTCGGCGGCCGGGTCTTCGGCGTACTGCGGGTCGTTGGTGGCGAAGATCGTCGACGAGAACCCGTAGTAGCGGGACCAGGCGAGCGCGCGGGAGGCCGCGTCCCCGGGCGTCGACTCCAGCACGGCGACGAAGCGGCTCATGTTGCACAGCTCGTCGTCGAACGCGCCCACCGGGGCGCCGCCCACGACGAGGAGACGCTCGAGCCCGTCGCTTCCGGTGAACGCCACGTGGGTCCCGTAGTTGCGACCCGCGTGGAACCACGGGAGGCTGTGTGGCTCGTCTGCGGCCGCCACGTCGAAGGTCTCGATGGCGATGCTGGTCAGAAGCGAGACCGAGACCGTGTGGATCGTCCGGTGGAAGATCAGATTGATGTCTTCCCACCCGTCGGCGTCGAGGTCCTGCAGCGTGCCTCCCACCTCGCGGAAGACCGGGGGCGGTGTCGCCAGGCCGATGGCCGAAAAACCCGGTCCGCAGACGGGATCGCCGGGGCGATCGGGCCGGTACGCGCACACCCGCTTCCAACCGTCGCCCAAGACGGCACCGTCCCCGTACGACGGCGCCAAGAAGGGGTGCAGCCTCCCTTGCGGGCTCGCGACGGCCTCGACCCATGCGTGGACCTGCGAAGGCGGCGCGATCGTCTCGGCCACCACGGTGCCCCCGTCCACGTCGACAATCGTGACGATGGGGCGCGTGGTCGTGCCGTCGTCGATGCAACCGGCGGCCATGACCTCGAACAGCGCGCTGCCTTCGTGGTCGCCCACGACCGTGAGCGTGCGTCCGTGCAGCTTGCCGTTGCACACCGCCGGGCCCGGCCACAGCTCGACGGCGGTGGTGTCGGTCACGGATGACACGACGTGCAGGCACGTCGCCGACTCGGTCCGCGGACACGGCGCGATCCAGAGAATGCTGTCGTCGACGCCGTCGCCGTCCAGGTCGTGCTCTCCGGTCGGCGTGGGCTCGGCGGCCCCCGTGGTGGTCGAGCCGGGATCCTCGGCCCCCGTCGTTTCGTCGGTGCCCGGGCCGGTGGTCGATGCCCACCCCGTGTCGTCGCGGGTCGTGGAGCCGGCACCGTCCGTGCCGGTCTCCGGCTGGGGATCCTCGGAGCCGCCGGCCCGCGTTCCCCCGCATCCCAGCGCGACCACGCCGGCGTAGACCAGGCCTCGCAGCCAGCGTCGAGGTCCGGTGCCCGGTGACCCGGTGCCCATCCCTTCGATCTTACGGCGTGCAGCGAGAGCGCAAAAGGTGCATCGGTCGCCGCCTGCGGGCCGACGAGGGCCGGCGCGGCGCCACCGGGACGAGGCGCTCGCCGCCTGAAAGCCGAGCCTTTCGACGTTCGGCGGCGCCATGGTTGCGCGCCGAGGGGGGGTCGGTATGTTTGGCCCATGATCCCTCGACCTGCAGCCTGGCGCTTCGCATGTCTGACGGCCTCGCTGGTCGCCGCCGGTTGCAACGGAGACGACGATCGGGAGGCTCGCGTCGCGACCTACAACGTGGGTCTGGCGTTCGGTTACGTCCCCGAGGCCTCTGCACGCGTGGATCCGATCATCTCGGCGATCGAAGCGAGCGAGCTCGACCTGGTGTGCCTGCAGGAGCTCTGGGTGAATCAAAACGAGGCCGGCGAGTGGACGACCGAAGTCATCGACCGGGTGCTGAGCGGGGTGTCGGACGTCTACCCCCACCACTACTGGGTGCGCACCGAAGTGCCCGAAGACGCCCCCGAGACCGGATGCACCCTGGAGGAGTCCGACCGGTTGCTCGCGTGCGTCGAGCCGGCGTGTGGCGCCGAGCACCCCGACAACCTCGCCGACTGCGTCCTCCTCAACTGCGGGGAAGAGTTCGCAAGCATCTCTGCGAGCTGCCAGCAGTGCCTGGTCACCAATCTCTCGCAGCCGCTCGACGCGATCGTTGCGGCGTGTCGGGGCATCATGAAGGGCGGGATCGTCTACGACGGACACAACGGCCTCGCCATCGTGTCCAAGCACCCCCTCGAGGGCACCGAGGTGCTCGAGCTCGACTATGCGCTCACGGCCCGCTCCGTGCTGCATGCCCGCGTGGATTTGCCCGCCATCGGTCCCACCGACGTCTATTGCACGCACCTGGCCGCGGACCTCAGCAACTCGATCGCCTACCCGGGAGGGGGAACCTTCGGCTCCTTCGGGGAGGAGAACGAGGCGCAGACCCGTGCGCTGCTGGACTGGGTCGAACAGACCTCCACCACGTCGAACGTCCTGATGTTCGGGGATTTCAACCACGGGCCCGGCGTCGGGGGGACACCCCCGGAGCTGCCCGACAGCTACGCGCTCGTCACCGATGCCGGCTACGCCGATCCGGTGGCGGAGCTGGACCCCCGTCGGTGCACCTTCTGCGACGGCAACTTGCTCGTGAGCGGCTCGGGCGACGGAGGCCAGGTGATCGATCACGTGTACCTGCGCCTGGCGACCGGCAGCGCCGAGAAGACCGAGATCGTCTTCGACGACACCCTCGAGGTGACCGGTGCCGACGGCCAGCCCAAGACCGTGAACCTGTCCGACCACTACGGCGTCGCGGTCACCCTCGACGACTGACCACGCCTTCGTCGCCCTTCGCGTCTCGCCGCGCGCCGAACCGGCGTCGGCGGCGTGATGGTTCGGCCGCATGTGGTATGGTCGAGGTGAGCGAAGCCCCCATGAATCAGCCGCGCATGGTGTTCTGCAAGAAGTTGAAGAAGGAAGCTCCCGGGCTGCCCTTCAAGCCGTTTACCGACGAATTCGGGCAGCTCCTGTACGACAACGTCAGCATGGAAGCCTGGCAGATGTGGCTTCGGGAGTCGCCGCGATACGTCAACACCTACGGCGTCGACCTGCAGAGCAAGCAGGGCCAGGAGTTCATGCGCCAGCAGATGCGCATCTTTTTCGGGTTCGAAGAGGGTGAGCTGGCCCAGACCGCCTGGCGCCCCAAGGAGGAGGGCGACGCCGGCTGAGCCGGCGGCGAGGACGCGCCGCCGAGGCCGTGCGGCGCGGACGTCGAGGCGTGGGCCTCAAGGGTGAGGCGGCGCGGGATCGTCGACGCCTGGCGCGAAACCATGGGCGGGGACGCGAACGCGTCGGGCCACGTCGCGCCGCCGCAGCCGGAGCATCAGCGGGGTCACGCAGATGCCGACGAGGAAGCCGCCGAGGTGGGCGAACCACGCGACGCCCTCGGCACCTTCACCGCGCGCGAAGAACCCCATGACCACGTGGAAGGCGACCCACACGAACAGATAGACCCACACCGGGATCTTGAGCTGAATCCACAAGATGACCTGAAACAGGTGCTGCCGCGGGAATGCCCACAGGTAGGCCGCGAGCACGCCCGCGATCGAGCCCGAGGCGCCCACCACCGGTGTGGCGGTTTTCTTGGTCAGCGCCACGTGGATCAGGCCCGCGAGCAGCCCGGTGAGCACGAAGAAGACGGCGAATCGGACGCGCCCGAACAGGTGCTCGATGTTGTCGCCGAAGGTGTAGAGGAAGTAGGCGTTGCCCAATAGGTGACCCCAGCTCCCGTGCAAGAACATGTACGTGAGCACCGTGTCCCAGTCGCCGCGCGCCTTGAGGCGACCGGGGACCAGGCCGTAGGCGTAGGTATCGACGAGGTCCAGCTCCTGCCCCACGAAGATCCCCAGCAGCACCAGGACGATCGCGAAGACCAGCCACGGCGTCCCGCGGGCGGGGTTGTCCACCTCGACCGGGAGGTGCGTGAGCACCTGCGCGGCCCAGATCGCACCCCGCTTGAACCATCGCTGGGTCTTGGTGCCCTGGCCCTCGGAGGTCGTGGCGGCGGCCAGCTTGCGCCGCTCGTTCCCGTCCAGCCAGATCCCGCCGCACGTCGTGCAGCGATCCACGGGCGTGCGCACCAGGCCGGGGAGCTCGTGTTCGAGCATCGGCCCGTGGCCGTGGGGGCACCGGCGTCGGGATGGTGTCGCCTCGGGGTCGAGCACGCTCTCCACGCCCTGCAGATCGCCGGCGAGCACGTCGAGCTCCCCCGAGTCGAACCAGGCCCCGAAACACGCGGGGCAGGTGTCGATCTGCACCTGCGCCGCGTTCGGTTCGCGCACGGGAGCGCGGCGGAAGAGGCCGACCTTGTCGGTCTGTATCCAGTGTCCGTCCGTGCCCTTGGCCAGGTGGACGGGCACCAGCTCGTGCAACCCGCAAGCGGGGCACTGAGCAGAGACCTGATGGTGTCGACCGCGTGTCGCCAAACCCCCCACACCCTCGAACGAGGAGACAGGAATCATAGCGGTGTACGCGCGGCTACGGAATAATGCGGGATCGATTAACGTCTACGGGGGGCTTCGCCGGTCGTGACCCTGTCGGGGTGGCCGGGGGCCGGCGAGAGAGCATCGGGTTTTTCACGCGGGCAGGACGAACGATGACGAGCACGCGAGCGATGACGGTGATGGCAGTGGCCGCCTTGCTGGTGGTCCCGACGGTAGGTTGCAAGAAGTCGAGCGAAGGCGGACGGGCGGCGAAGCGCACGGTCAAGGCGAGCATCGCCGAGTTCGATCCCAACGCCGACGTCGTCTTGGATCTCAACGCCTACGGGACCGAGCGAGCCGACGAGTGGCTGGTCCAGGAGGCGTTCAACCAGAGCTTCGAGGGGCTCGATCGGTGCATCGCCGAGCACAAGGCTCGTATCGGCATGTCCGAGGAGCAGACCCTGGAGGGCGGCGTCTCGGTGGCCGTCAAGCTCGACCCCAAGAAGGGGCGGCCTTCGGCGGTCAACGCCAGCTTCTCGGCCAAGTCGCTGGAGAAGAAGGACCACCGCGCGCTCAAGGACTGCGTCCGCGAGGTCGTGGCCACCGTGGATTTTCCCACCTACGACGGTCCTCCGCAGGTGGCCGAGTTCGAGGTCGATCCGCTGGACCCCGGCTACGCGTGGGAGGACTGAGCCGGGCCGCGGGCTCGGCTGCCCGGCGACGCGCGCAGGCGTCGTCGCCGGCGCGGCGAAGGCCGATCTCTCGACGAGGGGTCGGCCTTTCAGCGTCCGACGCCCGCGTAGCGGAATCCGAGACCCTCGAGGAGCGGGCGGTCCCACTGGTTGCGACCATCGACGATGACGGGATCGTCGCGCATCAGCGCCTTGAGCCGCTCGAAATCGGGACCGCGATACTGACGCCATTCGGTCACCAGGAGCAATGCGTCGGCACCCTCGGCGGCCTCGTACATGTCGTTGCACAGCGTGACCGCCAGGTCGCCGGCACTCATCGCTCGTCCCCGTGTCGCGCCTGC
>CAZYSW010000008.1:2684-32461 GCA_964650105.1 uncultured Nannocystaceae bacterium | reverse complement strand
CGCGCCGCGCGATCCCGGGGCCGCGATCGCGGACCGCGATCTCGACCCCGCCGCCCTCCGAAGAACCGACGCCGTGCCACGGTCTTCACCCCGGTCCCCAACGGGGGACCCCGACGGCGATGACAGTCCCGCAAACGGCGCCTCTCGCGGTCGCCCACGCGTCGGGGGCCGGTGGAGGGACACCTCCCGAGCGACCACCAGCGCCCGCGACCGGGTTCGGGTGGGAACCGGCGCCTCGGTCGGGCCGTTCGCACGGGCCCGCGCCTCAAAAGCGGCACTCGATCAGCATCGCGCTGATGTTGTCGTCGCCGCCCGCCGCATTGGCGCGGTCGACCAGCTCGGTGACGGCGTCTTCGAGATCGTCGTGCGCCATCACGATCTCGAGGATTTCCTCGTCCTCCAGCATGCCGCTGAGGCCGTCGGAGCACAGCACGAAGCGATCGCCGTTGCCGATCTTGAACCGCCCGACGTCCACGTCCACCGTCTCGCGCATCCCGAGCGCGCGGGTGATGACGTTCTTGTGCGGGAAGTCCCGGATCTCGTCCTCGGTGAGATCGGGCCTCGCGTCCTTCCAGTCCTCGAGCAGCGAGTGATCCCGGGTCAGGCTCTCGATCCGACCGTCGCGGATCCGGTAGCAGCGGGAGTCGCCCACGTGGCCCACGTACCCGTCGTCGCCGTTGAGGTGGAAGACCACGATGGTCGTGCCCATGCCGCGCTGGCTCCGGTTGCGCTGCGACGCGTCGTGGATGCGCTCGTTGGCCAGGCGGATCGCGGCCACCATCCGGTTCTCGGCGAACGACCGGGTGGGGTCGTATCGGTAGGGCCACGTCGCCTCGGGGTTGCGACTATGGCGGTAGAACTCGCCGATGACCTCCGTCGACAGCTTGCTCGCCACGTCCCCCGACGCATGGCCCCCCATGCCATCGGCGACCATGAACAGACGGTCCTCCTCGATCAGCGCGAAGTAGTCCTCGTTATGGGTGCGCTTCAGGCCGACGTCTGTGCGGGCTGCGTACCGGATACGCACCGGCTGGCATCGTAACCCACTCGTGCAGGGGGGCCAACGCGCCGGGCTCGGCCGCACCGGGTCGCGCCCGCCCGGTGCCGCAGTGCGAGCGAGCCCTCGGGGTCTGCTCCGTCACCGCCGGGGTGCGCTCGGCCGGCAGCCGCCGTCCCCCCGTTGCCCACGAACGTCGTGCCGACCCGTGCTCTTGCCCCCGGCAAGGGTGTCCGATCTCGCGCGGACGCCCGTCTGCGTACCCGGCAACGCATGGGTGGCTGCGCCCGGCGAGCTCCTGGCGACCCGTCGAGCCGTCGGCCCCGACGCGCGCCGACGCCCGCCCGGCGCGGAGGCGGCGATGCGCCGAAGGCGGAGCCGGCCCCGCCCCGACCTCGGGTCGCGGCCCTGCCCGACGCCGCCCCCGGGCCGGGATGGGCCTCGGACCGGAGCGATCATTTATAGTCCCCATCCGTGTCGCAGCTGCTCCGCCACCGCGAGGCCGGCGACGACCGGCTCGGCGTGCTGATCGTGGACGATCATCCCCTCCTCCGGCACGGGTTGTCGCACATCATCGATGGAACACCCGACTTCGTGACGTGCGGGCAGGCGGCCAACATCTCGTCGGCGTTGGAGGTGCTCGAGCGCGCCGCTCCCCATCTCGCGGTGGTCGACCTCTCCCTGGGAAGTGGCAGCGGCCTCGATCTCATCCGTGAGATTCGTCGCCGACGGCCCAAGCTCGGGGTGCTCGTCCTGTCGATGCTCGACGAAGCGGTCTACGCCGATCGAGCGCTCCGGGCGGGTGCCGACGGCTACATCATGAAAGGCGCCGAGACCAGCGAGCTTCTCGACGCCATTCGCCGGGTCAGCACCGGTCATCGCTACCTGAGCCCGCGGCTGCGCGAGGACATGGCGGCCGCCGGCGAGGAGCACGGCAGCCATCGCGTCCGACGGCTCACCGACCGGGAGTTCGCGGTGTTCGAGGGGATCGGGCGCGGGCTCGGCACGCGCGACATCGCTCGGAGTCTGGGTGTCAGCGTCAAGACCGTCGAGACGCATCGCCTGCGCATCAAGGAAAAGCTGGGGTTCAAGGCGGCGACCGAGATGGTGCACTACGCGGTGCGCTGGCTCGAGGACGCCTCCCGCGGCTGAGCCGGTGGCGGCTCGCCGACGGTCCTCCTCGCCACGACCAGGCGCTCGGCTCGAAACGGTCGCTCCAGCGTGGCGCTCCCGGGCCCGTACGCACACCAGTCCGTCGCATCGGTGTCCGACAGGACCTCGAACCCGACCGCCTCGAGGCGACGCGCCATCTCGTCGGGCCGCATCAGCCCCCGCAGGGGCTCGCCGATGGCCGAAAACCCGAGCTTCACCAGCCCGGCCAGGGGGCGCAGGCCATCGGGGACCACCGCGGGCGTGGCATAGGTCACGATCGCGCGGCTGCCCACCGCCGACCGGGGACCGATGACGCCCGAGGTCGACGCGATCGCGCGCGGTTCCAGATAGGGCGTGACCCCTTCCCAGATCCACAGCGTCGGTCGCCTTGCGTCGTGCGAGCTGCGAGCGAGGGCGGCGTCGAGGCCCTCCGTCTCCAGGTCGACCGCGACGTAGCCGATCGTGCGAGCGCGCGGCCGCAAGCGGGCCACCTGCCGGCGCTTGACCGCCTGAGTCGCCGGGTGATCGACCTCCAGCACGTCCACCGTCTCGAGCGCCGGCATGCGAAAGGCACGTCCATCGAGGCCCGCCCCGAGCACGACCATCTGGTCGATGCCTGCGGACACCGCATCTTCGATCGCCGCGTCGACGGCCAGGGTGCGCAGCGTGACGTGATCGATCAGGCCCAGGCTGGCCACCCGCAAACCCGGCCTCGCCCCCGGGAACCGCGACAGGCGCACGAGCGTCCGCGCGGGTCCGCGCAAGATCTGCCCGGCCGTCGGATCGGCCGCGTCGCGGCGGGTTCCGATGCCGCGACCGAGCGCCACGATGGTGGCGGTCAAGCTCGCACGCCCCGGCTTCACGCAGGCCTCGTCCCGGCGATTCGGTGTTCTCGCATCGTGTCGCGCTCGATCGGCGAGCGTGGGGCTAAAGCGCGTAGGTCTCGTACAGGTAGGCCCGGATGTCCGCCGACTCGAACATCTCCCGGCCGGTGTTCGGGTCGGACAGCCACGGCACCATCATCCGCCCGGAACGTTCCCGGAACGCGGCTCGCGACGGGCTTCGCTTGCCGACGTTGTGGAGCAGGTAGGGAAGCTCGAGCTCGCACAGGGCCTCGCGCGCGATCCGGCAGAACGGCGACGCCTCGAAGCTGTACAGCTCGAGCGGCTGCTCGGGGCGGCGCGCGGGGTGGTAACGATGACCTCGAGCCAAGCGCACGGCCGACGCCAGCGAGCCCAGGGGAACGGTGAGACCCGAGGCGAGCCACCGCGGTGCCTTGCGGTCGCCGTAGTGGGCGTAGAGGTGCTCGATGATGGCGCGCGATTCGTACATCTCGTCCCCGGTGTTCGGATCGACCATGTACGGAAACTGCAGCTTGCCGCCGCGTCGCTGCACCTCGGGCCGGTAGGTCGGTCCTCCCTTGGGGCAGGGGAAGATCATCGCGTCCAAATCCAGCATGGTGAGCGCCTCGCGGACCTTGCGGCAAAAGGGACACGCCTCGAACTCGTACAGCTCGATGGGGCGCTCGGGCCGGGGTCCGATGGAGCTGGCGACCAGACCGGCGCCCAGCCGCAGCACCGAAGCGGTCCACGCAGTCACGACGTCGAGGGCTCGTGGCATCTCCATGTGGACGGAGGTGTACCCCATGCCGGACGCTCGTGCCCGGGCTCCGGGCGGACGAACGGTCCTCGGCCACGTCAGGGCCGGAGGCGCGCGCTCGAGGCCTCGGTGTCCGGCCGCCGGCGCGCACGTTCCTCGCGCTTGCGGCGGGCCGACGCGGCCCAGCTACAGATCCGGCACGCATCCAGGTCGTGGCCGCGGGCCGGGCAGTGCTCGCGACCGAAGTAGATGATCTGCAGGTGACGCCGGATCCAGGTCTCCACCGGGAACACGCGCTTGAGGTCGGCCTCCGTCCGCTCGACGGTCGTGCCGTTGGAGAGTCGCCAGCGTGCTGCGAGTCGATGGATGTGCGTGTCGACCGGAAACGCCGGCACGCCGAAGGCCTGCGCCATCACGACCGACGCCGTCTTGTGGCCGACGCCGGGGAGGGCTTCGAGGGCCTGCAGATCCGCGGGTACCACACCCCCGTGCCGCTCCACCAGGAGCGCGCTGGTGGCCTTGAGGTTGCGCGCCTTGGTGGGCGCCAGGCCGATCTGTCGGATGACGCGCTGGATCTCCCGGACGTCGAGGGCCGCCATCTCGGCGGGTGTCGACGCGGCGCGGAACAGGGCGGGCGTGACCTCGTTCACCTTCTTGTCGGTCGTCTGTGCGCTGAGCATCACCGCGACGAGGAGCGTGAACGGGTCGCGATGCTCGAGGGGGATGGGTGGGTGCGGATAGAGCTCGTCGAGGATGGCTCCGATCCGCCGAGCTCGCTCGGCTCGCGTCATGCATGGCTCCGGTACCGCGTCGGTGCGCGTTCGTCCAGCCGGCCCGCGCATGCCCCGGCAAGGCGCTCGCCGCCGCGGTGTGCTCGAGGGCCGTGGCGTCCCACGCGGCCCGGGTCGAGGTTCGGCCGGCACGAGATCGTCGAGATCGGCCCGCGCGGCTCGTCGTCGGACGTCGCGCGACGTGGGGGTCCCGACCCGACCGATCGGTCGAGGATCAGTTGCGGGGCCCGACGTTGATCTGGTGGAGCCCGCACTCCTTTTTGTCGGCCGACTCCCACCACCATCGACCTTCGCGCTCGTGCTGCCCCGGGAGCACCGAACGCGTGCAGGGCTCGCAGCCGATGCTCACGAACCCTCGCTCGTGCAGCGTGTTGTAGGGCACGTCGAAGGCGCGGATGTCGTCCCAGACCTCGCTGCTCTCTCGCGCGGCGAGCGGGTTCCATTTCACCAGTCTCGCGCCGTCGCGCCCCTGGAACCCGGTGTCGTACTGCACGACCGGAAGGGTCGCGCGCGTGCCCGGGTTCTGATCGCGGCGCTGTCCGGTGATCCACGCCCGAAGCGTCGCGAGCTGTCGTCGCAGAGGCTCGACCTTGCGGATACCGCAGCACTCGGAGTGACCGTCCCGGTAAAACGAGAACATCCCCTTGCTGCGCACCAGCGACTCGACCGCCTCGGTGTCGGGAAACAGGTACTCGATGGAGATGCCGTATCGCTCCTCGACACGAGCGAACAGCCGGTACGTCTCGGGGTGCAGTCGCCCGGTGTCGAGACTGAAGACGCGAAACGGACGATCGAGCTGGCTGGCGTACTCGATGAGGAGCACGTCCTCGGCTCCGCTGAAGCTGATCGCGACGTCGTCGCCGAACATGTCGAGCGCGCGCTCGAGGATCCGCCGCGGGTGAGCCCCCTCGAGCTCCTCCGCCAGCCCGGGAATCGTGATTTCTCCGTTAGCGGCCGTATTATTGGGGTCCGTCCACATCGGGCGCCTCGTGGCGCGAAGAATGACTCAGATGCACAAAAAAAGCACGTTGACGGAGTCACTCGTTGCGCCGAGCCCCGAGACGCCCGGGAACGGTACCTTATTTTCTCGTGTAACACCGAAAATTAGGCAGGTGCCGCCGATCTGCGCTCGATGCGCACTTCACCACAACGGCGCCGCCAGCAGGAGGGCCAACCCCACCAGGACCCCGATCGTCAGGCTCACCTTGTCGGTGACGGCGAACACCACGGGGTCGTCGTAGAGCTGGTCGCGCTTGGCCAGAAACCAAAGCCGGCTGATCCAGTACAGCAACAACGGGCACGTCAGCCAAAGCAGCCACTTGTGGGTGTAGAACGAGGCCAACGCCGGGCTGTTGATGTACAGCGCGAACACCAATACCGCCAGGTAGCCGCTCGTCGGCCCGATGCTCTCGATCAGGCTCAGATCGATCGTCTGATAGCCACGCCCCTTGGCCACGGTCTTCCCCTCGCGGGCCAGGCGGGCCATCTCCACGTAGCGCTTGGCGAACGCCAGGGACGTGAACATGAAGATCGAGAACGCCAACAGCCACTCCGACACGGAGAGCCCGGTGGCCACGCCGCCGGCGAAGATGCGCAGGGTGTACAGCCCGGCGAGGATCAGCACGTCCACCATCAGCTTGCTCTTGAGCACCGCCGAATAGAGGCTCGTCACGATCATGTAGAGCACGAGCACGCCGACGAATGCCAGGGGCAAGAAGACGGCTGCGATCGCCAGGCCGATCAGCAGCAGCGCGGCCGCCAGCGGGGGTCCCATCGCCAGGGGGAGCTGCCCCGACGCGAACGGGCGACGACGCTTGCGCGGGTGCAGCCGATCCGCCTCGATGTCGAGCAGATCGTTGACCACGTACACCGACGATGCGCAGGCCGAAAAGGCCGCGAATGCACAGACGGCCGCGAAGAGCTTGCCGGCGTCGTCGAGCTCTCGGGCGAGCAGCAGCGGAACGAACAGAAGCACGTTCTTGACCCACTGGTGCGGACGCAGAGCCTTGATCGCGGGCATCAGCGTCGACTGGCGCCGCCCGAACACCTTGAGCGGCTCCGCGTGACGGCGGATGCGGCTGAGCAGGCCGTCCGACGCACCGACCACGTGGATCTCCTTGGCACGCTGCCAGATGGAGAGATCTGCGGGCGAGTCGCCCATGTATCCCCACATCGAGAAGCCCTTGTCCTTGCAGTAGGCCTCGATGGCGGCCAGCTTGGCGGGGCCCTTGAGGTTGAGCTCGCCGTCGCTGGCGATGACGTCGTCGAACAGGCCCACCTCCTTGGCGATCCCGTCCGCCCACACTCGATCGCTCGCCGTCGCGAGCACGACCGCACAGCCGCCGTCGCGCCGCTCCCGGATGTACTGCACGACCTCCTCGCGGTAGGGCAAGGTCGAGAAGTCCGGGGCCCCGCGTTCGGCCAGCGCACGCTTGAGCGCCGCCCGACCGCGCAACAGCCAAAAAGGAGCCACCAGCACGATCCAGGGCTCGCGCTTGAGGGCGCGGACGAACGCCTCCCACAGCACGTCGGTGGCCACCAGCGTTCCGTCGAGGTCGACGAACAGGACGCTTCTCGAGTCTTCGGCCGGTGCGGTCATCGGCGGCAAGGCCGCGGCAGCATCGGATCCGCCGCTTCGCAGGGGAGGCTAGCACGCCCCGAAAGCAGGCAGCAGGTGGCCCCGGAAGGGGCGGTCGGGCTGGCGGTCCGACGGTCGCGGTCGTATGGATCCGACGGCCCATGCCCGAGATCACCGGATACGAAGTCGAGCGCGAGGAAGTCCATGCCGGCGACCCACCGTTCTTGCGCCTTTGCAGGCTCCACCTCCGCAATCGCCGAAGCGACGGTTCGCGCTCGCAGCCGTACGTGTGCGACTACGTGGATCGGCCGGGCCGACCGGACGCCGTGGTGGTCGCCGTGTTCTCCCGGCGAGAGGACGGATGCCACGTCCTGCTGCGCGAGTGTCTGCGCCCGGCGCTGGGGGTCGGGCGCGCCACCGTCGATCCTCCGATCCCCGATGCCGCGCCTTACCTTCTGTTCAGCGAGGTGGTGGCCGGCGTCATCGAGCCCGAAGATCGCGGCGAGGCCGGCATTCGAGCCCGGGCGGCCGTCGAGGTCGCCGAGGAGGCCGGCTATCGGGTCGATCCGGCGCAGGTGTTCTTCCTGGGCGCCGGCATGTTTCCCAGCCCCGGGTCGATGATCGAGAAGTTCTGGTTCGTCGCGGCCGAAGTCGGAGACCCGAGCGGGGCGACGCCCCCTCCGGGCGACGGATCACCGATGGAAGAAGGCGCGCGGCTGCGATGGCTCCCGCTCGATCGAGCGATCTCCGCTTGCGTGCAAGGAGAGATCGAAGACGCCAAGACCGAGCTCGTGCTGCGTCGGCTGCGAGACCACCTGCAGTACGCGTGAGCTCGCTCGGAGGTTCACGGGTCCTCGGTGTCCACCTCGCTCGTGTCGAGCAGGCCGTAGAACATCGAAAGTCCATCGTCGGATGCCAGCACCTTCTCTGCCTCGACGTCGAGCTGCAGCCGCGGCAACGCGATCCATTGCCCGAGGCCGGCCTCGAAATCCTCCCTCAGCACCGCCCCCACCTGGGCGAGCTCGGGGTCGGACGGCAGCGGATGTCGCAAGGTCACCACGGCGGGGATCGACAGCGGCACGTTCGGGCGCACCCGATAGACGGGGCTGAACACCGGTGGCGTCTCGTCGGTGGGCTCGATGGTCACCAGGGTCGGCTCTCGGAGCGCGCCCGGCCGAATCGAGATCGACAGCACCCCGTCGGCCGAGGTCACCCATCCCCCCTCGCTGCCGATTCTCCGCTCGACGAGGCCCTCGGCGGGATCGGAGTCCTCGTCGCACGCCGTGACCAGGCCGAGCAGCGAGAAGGCCAACGTCCACGACGAACCCGCTGCACGCACGATGGCAAGCTAGCACGCCGACGAGCGACGGGTGCATCGCGAAGTCGTCGATGCGAAAGCCACACTGCTCCACCGATCCGTCGTCGATCACCGGTGCGCCGGTCGGTGGAACACCACGCACCCGGCCGGCTCGGCCCGGTGCGTTCCGGTCGGCGATGCGATGCGTCGTCGAGTCGCCCTCTCGTCGCGGCGTGCTAGGTTGCCCGCCGTGCTCGAGCCGAAGCGCTCAGCGAGGGTGTCACCGCGGGTGTGGTGCGTTGCGTGGATGCTCGCTGCGGGCTGCGGTCACGACGACCCCGAGCACCTCGCGCGCCGGACCATCGGGAGCGAAGGCGGCCAGATCTCGTCGAAGGACGGCGTGCTCACCATCGCGATCCCACCGGGTGCGCTCGACCGACCGGTCACCGTCCAGATCGTCCCGAGCGACACGCCCCCCGAGGTCCTGTTCGGGGCGTATCGCGTGCAGCCCGACATCCCGCTGCGCGACGCCGCCGTGGTGACGTACCGAAAGGGCCTCCCGACCAGCTTCGCCCGCGTGCGGGTGGCGGCGATCGGCCACGACGAGTTCGCGCACGGCTCGGGCCACTGGCGGCCGTTGCCCCTGTTGGAGCTCGACCCCCGGCACGGCCTCGTGTCGGGGACCGATCGCGAGCTGTCGCTGTTCTACGCCGCGATGGAGATCGACGACTCGGGGTCGGGCTCGTCGGAGGGGACCGATGGCGACGACTCGCTCGGGACCGACGGCAGCACCTCCAGCGGCGAGACCGACGCGCGGACCGAGACGGTCTCGAGCGACTCGACGGGGTACGGTCCGCTGTCGCACGCGCTGGACATCCAGCCGCTGTGGGACGCCCATTGTCTGGGTGGGGGGTGTCACGAGCCGGTGGAGGAAGGCGGCAACCCGACCGCGGCGGTGCGCCTGGGCGGCGATGCCTACCCCGCCATCGTCGACGTGTTCCCCGCGGTCGCCACCGTGCCGTACGTCCGCCCCGGGTCGCCGGCGGAGAGCTACCTGATGCACAAGCTCGACGGCACCCACGCTCTTTCGGCGGACCAGGGCGGCTGTGGGTGCTCCGGCAGCGGGGTGTCCATGCCGCTCGGTCAGGAACCGCTCCCGCTCGCCACGCGCAATCTGATCCGTGCCTGGATCGAGCAGGGGGCTCCTCCTTGAGGGGCCGCCTCCGCGCTCGGGGGTCGAGCCGACCGCTCCCCCCCGAGGGCCGGGCCCGCAATCAGGGGTCGGACAGGAGCACCGAGATCGTGTCGTCGCCGGCGTTGCTGGTGACGATGTCGCCCACCGCATCCCCGTCGAGATCACCGATGGCGACACCGCTGGGGGTCGATCCCACCGCCAGTGTCGCGGCCACGGTGAATCCGCCGAGCCCGTCGCCCACCAACACGGTGACGGTGTCGTCGTCGGCGTTGGCCACCACGATGTCCGGATCGCCCTCGCCGGTCACGTCCCCGACCGCGACGCCCGAGGGATTGCCGCCCACGTCGTAAGTGGACATCACCCAGGTCGCCCCCATCGATCCCAACAGCACGTGCACGCGGTTGGCGGGCGGATCGACGAGGACCTGATCGACGTCCGTACCCGCGTCGAGCAGCGCAGACACTACGCGCATGGTGCCGGTGCCCACCACGCCCCCGACGACCGTCGCGTCGTTGACCGTCCCGTCTCCCTGGCCGGGGCTCGCCCCGTACCGGCCCCCACCGGCGAAGAAGGTGTCCAAATCCGGCGAGGCGGCGATGGAACCGATCGAGATCCCCTGGGGGGTCACGTCTTGGGTGGACCACGGTCCGAGCACCGTCATGGTGCCGGCGCCGTCGTTGGCGAGTGTGTGGTAGTCCATGGAGCCCGGGTTGGCGATGGCCAGATCCAGCGCCCCATCGCCCGTCAGATCGCCGATCCCGAAGTCGGTCGGGCCCGTACCCACCACGTGAACGACCCGGCCTGCGAAGCTCCCGGCGCCCGACGCCAAGAGCACGCTCACGGTGTCGTCGGCCTGGTCGACGGTGACCACGTCGGCCATGGTGTCCCCGCTGAGATCCGCGACCGCGATTCGAACCGGGAACGTGCCGACCGTGCTGGTCGCCACCGCGCCGAAGGTCCCGTCGCCTTCGCCGAGACGACGACTCACGGTGCCGTCACCCGCGTCGGTGGTGAGCACGTCGAGCACACCGTCGCCGTCCACGTCGCCCAGCCCGACGTCGCTGGGGGCACCACCCATGGCGTACTCGACCGGGCCGGCGAAGCACACCTCGCCGTCGTCGATGGTCCCGTTGCCGCAGGAATCGGGCTGGGCGGTCGCGTCGGACTCGGTGCCATCGTCGATCGAGCCGTCCGTGGTGGCCGTCGAGTCCGGTGAAGGCGAGGTCTCGGTGGCACTCGGTCCCGTGGTGGTCCCGTCGGGGGTGTCCGAAGCGGTCGTGGTGTCGCTGGTCGGCCCGCCCGCGTCGGGGAAGGTCTCGCCGGTGGGGAGGGTGGCCGACCCGTCGCCGGTCGTGAACCCACCCTCGTCGGGTAAAGTCTCCCCATCGCTGTCGCCACAGGCGACGATCGTTCCCAGCAGAAGTGCAGCGCAACGGCGTACGCGATCCAAGTCGTTCATGGTCGAATCCTCGTCGTTCAGAGGGGCAAAGCGGCCAATCCTCGCCGTGTGGACGTCGAGTCTGGTCTCCCCGTCCGAGAGACCCGCGAGGTCTCCGGACGAAGGACGAGCTAGCACGCGCCGCGCCGGTTGCTCTGGGTCTGGCGAACGGCCGTGCGGATCGCAGGCGGGCGGACACCGACGGCGTGCGCCCGTGCGGTGACCACTGCCCGGTCGACCACCGGCCAGGGCACCACGCGACCCTCCACCGGTGCTCAGGGAGCGATCTGTACCCCGCTCGCGCTGCAGGTGTACCCGAAGTCGTAACCGTCTCCGGGGTTCACCAGCACCAGCGGTGCGAGGTGTTCGCAGAGCTCCAGGGTGGACGTCCCCGGCACGACGAGCGCGGGCTCGTCGGCGAAGTCGCTCGACGAGGGGGGGACACCCACCAGCAAGAACTGCGGGGTGCCCACCAACACGCCGACCAATCGACGCACACCCTCCTCCGCCGCCGCCGCGCCCACGTCGGCGACCGTCTCGCTGAGGTCCACCACGCCCATCACGTCGGCCAGCACCGCGGCCTCGTCGAAGTCGTGGATGACGGGCTCGGTGATCAGCCGATCCTTGACCGCCACCGCCAGATCCCACATGTCCGTCCCCGGAGTCGCGAGGGCCTGATCCATCAATGCGTCGACCCAGTCGCCCGTCAGCCCGTCACAGCTCCCTCCGAGCGGGCCGCTGCACGCCCCTCCGAAGCCCGGGTCCTCCCCGCGGCCGTACTCCCGCTCCAGCCGGAGCAACGAGACGAAGTCGGTGCCCTCGAAGCCACCTTCGCTGTCGCTGAGGAACGCGCCCACGTCCCGCAGCACCTCGATCCGCTGCGGGGCCTCGTCGCACGGGTTGCCCACCATGCCCGCGCCACAGCTCGAGCCGGGCACTTCACCCTGGTCGGGACCGAAGCGTTGCGGCTTGTCCCACCACATGGCCTGCGAGATCGCGTCCAGGAGGACCCAGCCCCCCAACCGGTGCACCCCGTCCCCGACGCCGTTGCCTCGCATGTCGGGATCCTCGGCCTCGCGGGTGAAGGGATCGAAAATGGCGGGCAGGTTGTAGGGCGTCGCGTTCCCGCAGGCCGCCGGCGCGGCCTGGTTGAAGGCCTCGTGGAGGGCGATCTCCGTGACGAGGCTTCGCAGCGAGTATCCGTCGGAGACGAAGGCCTCGGTGAGCTGCTGCAAAATGTCTCGTTGGGCCTGGTTTCGCGGGAAGTTGTTGGCGACCGTCAACGGATACCCCATCGCCTCCCGCCAGGTGTGGTTGGCCACGTTCATCGAGAACAGGTAGGCCGCCGCGACCGGTCCCGACACGTCGTTGTCGGCGTCGAGGACCAGGCCGTCTCGACGCAGGCTCTCGAAGCCCTGCTGCAAGAGCACGTCGAGGTGGTACACGTTGGCCCCCACGCCGTTGGGGGGCGCCACGTCGGTGTAGTCGCTCACCATGAACGGCGCGTATCCCAGGATGTCCTCGCCGCCCCCGGGGAACACGAATTCCCCGCATACGGGACCCATGCCGAAGGCGCTGCGCGCGTTCCCGGGCGTGACGTCGCGGAAGTAGTCGCCCACGCTCCACGCGAAGTTTCGGAATCGGAACACCGCGTGCGAGCGGTTCTCGTCGGCCTGGGCGGCGTCGGGCCCGTACACCGCCAGCTCGAAATTGCCGGTCAACGGCCAATGCCGGTTGAGCTCCGGATTCGGATCCCAGGTGACCGAGTACTCCGCGCGATGGCATTGGTTGCACTCGGTCTTGCGACCCAAGTACGCCTGCTCGAAGATCTGGCCGAAGTTGGCGCGGCGCATCACCTCCAGCTCGAACTGGTCCACGTTGCCGGCGATGATGGGCACCGACATCCTCGCGAACAGATCGGCGCGGTAGGCCGGCGAGAGGTCGTCGAGCCGTAGCGCGCTGTACACGACGTCCGGCATCCAGAACAGCGGCCCCGGATAGACCGCGTCGGCCGTGTTGTCCCGGATCCAGGCCGCGAGCTCGGGGCTGTCGGCGTCGCTGCCCACCAGGTCGTAGCACAAGTCGTTGCGCCGGTCGCCGGTGACGTTGACCCGAAGCTCCTCGAAGAGGTGGGTCTTCCACCGCTCGAGGTACCGGTCGCCGCGGGCGAGGCCCCGCGCCACCGCGGCGCGTCCATCTCCTCCCATCGCATCGAGCTGCTCGATCATCTGCACCAGCAGACGAACCTCGCGGATGCTCTCGGGCTTTCGCCCCTGGACGAACATGACGAGCCGCTGGACGAACGCCTCGTGGCCCGCATCGCAGGTGCCGTCGTCGGGCAGGTCGCTGGTGTCGGTCCCCTGGTCGGTACCGTCGGTCTCCGAATCGTCGGTGCCGCCTCGGGTCCCCGAATCGACGCCCATGCCCGAATCGGTGAAGCCGGAGTTCGCGTCGTCCTCGCCCCGCGCGTCGTCGTCTCCGCAGCCGACGAGGACCAGGGCGGAGACGAGCGGGAAGCCGAGACCCCGGACGGTGATGCGCTCGCGAATCATGACCTTCCTCTCCTATGCCTGGTACCCGAGGTAGACATCCCGAATCCGTCGGGCCGCCTGCAGCTCGTCGTCGACGTCGGGGTGGGGCACGTCGCCGACCGCGAAGGTCTGTGACGAGAACGGATAGATGCCCATGGCCTGCAGCACCATCATGCGATTTTCGGCCGGGCGGACGTACTGCACCGCGACCCCGTCGGACTCCTGCATGAACCCGTAGACGCTCCGGCCGTTGCCGTTCGCCGGGTTCACCGGCCCCCCGATGAAGATGTTGACGTATCCCGAGGGCCAGTGGTTGGTGCCGGTGTCGCCCTGCCGATAGGGCGTGCGTCCGAACTCGGTATTGATGACCACCATCGTGCGGTCGAGATCGATCCGCTGGTCGTCCCCGGGCCGGGGGTTGTTCGGGTCACGGATGATCTCCAGCAACGCCTCGAACGTGTGCGGCAGGTTGATGCCGTCGAGCTCGATGGAGCGGTTGTGGACGTCGTGGCCTCCGGTGCTCGAGGGGCTCAGCCCGGCGTCGATCCACATCACGTACCGCGCCGCGTTGGTCGCCCGTGTCAGCAAGCTGGCCGCCATGCGGGCCTGCATGCGCGGCATGTCCGGTTGAGGGAATCCTTGTCCGCACACCTGCGGAGCGCCGATGTTGGTGAACAAGCTCGGAGGGAGCACGTCCTGCAGCTCCGGGGCGTGGCGCCGGGCGAAGTCGGCGAACTGGTAGTTGGACCACTCGGGGGATCGCGCCGGCGTCGCTCGTCCCGCGCCGATCAGTCGGTTCTCGTACGCCGCCCGGTAGTAGGCGATCGCAGCGTCGAACGCCTCGGGGTCGTCGAGCCCCGGTCGGGACAGGAGCTGATAGAGCTGCGAGCCCGGGTCCACGCTGAGGGCCAGAGGGCGCGAGGAGCCGGGGTGAAAGCCCACCGTCGTGGCCGCCACCGCGTTGAACGGGTTGTAGCCGGCGGGGTAGAGGATGTACGCGTACGGTGCCGCGCGCAGGCCGCTGCCCCCCGGCAAGCCGGGGTTCTCGGTGAAGTAGCGCTGGATTGCCGCCCCGATCCCGGACATGCGAGGCGTGCCGAGTCGATCCCCGGTGAACGAGACGGGGTTGGCACCCTCGTGCGCGGCCTGGTCGTGCCGCTGCACGACGATCCGCATGCGCTCCAGGACGTCGGGGCGGGAGCGGAACGGATAGATCCACGGGCCGAGATAGATCTCGTTGCCGGCCCCGTCGGCCGCCCCGAAGGGGACCCACAGCCCCTGGCTCTGCACGTTGGCGGGGGCACACATCGCGAAGCGATCGTCGCGCCGCGCCTGGGGGGGCAGCGCGTCGATGCCCGGGCTACCGGGCCCGAACACGTGGACGAAGGTCGAGCTCGCCTGCCCCCACGACGGGATGGTGTAGAAGGTGTCGAACGTGCTCATGCCGCCGTTGACGTGCAGCTCGAGCACGCTTTGGGCTCGAGCGGCCTCCGGCAGGAGCGCGTCCAGCTTGTCCTCGGGCCACGCGCCCCATCCCGCCGCGTGGACGCCCCGCGGAAACTTCAGGATCCCGAAGGCCCCGGCTCCGACGGCCGCGCCGACCGTGCCGACCGTCTTCAGGAAGCGTCTGCGTCTCATGCTGGTCCCCTCCTCGTGTCCGCATCGCGGTCCCCGGCCGAGTCGTGCGGCTGCGCGGCCGGCTCTTCGTACGCCTTGCACCCACGCGCGCGTGACCGCGTGCACCTTGCCACCGGGCCGGACCTTCGCAACCGCGCCTCCGACGAGCGTTGCCGGTCGGCTGCGGCGAGCCACGGCGCCGATCCACCTCTTTCATATGACACGTCGCGCATCGTTTTGGAGATCGAGACGGCGGGGACTCAACCGCTCTCCTACCTCGTCCGCGATCTCGTTCGAGGCCAACGAGCGCCTGCGAGCCCGCATCGTCTGCGCCCGTTCGCGACTCCGGCCGTCCAGTCGCGACGCGGTCGCGGTGTGCACCGGCGTCGCGGGTGCCGTGCGTCGTTCATGCATGGGTCGGCGAGCCCAAAGTCACACCGAGCACGCCACCGCGCGCGACGAGAGCGAGCTCCCGGCAACGTCACGGTCGCGCGCGCCGGTCAAAGACCGCGGTCGCGCAACAACTGGACCACGCCGGCGTACAGGTCCAGGTGCGTCCACTCGCCCGCCCAACCGGGATCGTCGCCCAGCAAGTGCCCGATCTCGTCGAGGTGGTCGGCGGGAACGCATCCGAGAAACTCGCCCCACTTGGCGTCGCGGACCCGCACGAGCCCGTCGTTGGGGACCGGGTCGAAGATGGAGTCGTCGAGGATCTCCTCGGTCAGCGCCAGGGCGGGGTCCACCGGATCGAGCTCGTGCTCGAACGCGCTGACGAATTCGGGCGGCGCTCGACCGACGCAGTCCTCACCGCCGGGGTGCCAGTCGGTTCGCCCCCCGATCGAGTGGTAGAGCACGCCCTCCGCGTCCGGATACGCGGCGTTGAAGGCCGCCATCCCCGGCGTCGAGAGCTGGTGAAGGCTGGCGGCCAGCGACGAGCCCTCGTCGATCTCGTCCCAGATCACGCCACCGAAGAGGCCGAGCAGCGCGTCCACGACCGCCTGTGCTTGGGGGTTCGGCACCAGCCCCAACGCGATGTCGGCGATCGGGGTGCCCTGGTGCGGGGTGGCGATCGTGGTCACCGAGGCCACCAGATCGGGCCGGGTGGACGCCACCACCCGCGCATCGAGCCCGCCCTGCGAGTGTCCCACCAGGTTCACCTTGGCGTGTCCGGTGCGGGCCAAGATGGCCTCCACCTCCGCCAGGAGCTGCTCACCGCGCACCGTCGAGTCGTTGAACGGATCGGCCGCGGGCGTGAACACCAGCACCTCGCCGTGCTCCGCGAGGTGATCGACCACCCCGAAGAAGTAGTTCACGAAATCGACGCCCGCGAAGTCCTCGAAACCGAAGAACCCGTGGCACAACACGATGGGGTAGGGCGGGCCGAGCCGCGAACCGCCACCGCTGCTGCCCCCCGACTCGCCCCCCGCCGTGCCCTGGGTGGAGCCGCCTTCGTCGTCGTTCGGCGCGGTCGTCGAGCCCTCGTCCACCCCCGCAGACGTCGTGTCCTCGCCGCGGGTCGTCTCCTCCGCGCTCTCGTCGGGCGCGGACTCGAGATCGTCACCGCCACACCCGATCCCCAGGCCACCGAGCGCCGATGCGAGGGCCCATCCAATGCTGCACCTCACTGCATCGTCTGTACCGCCGCCGAACGTCGCCCGTCAACGCGGGTCGTCGCCCGCGGCGAACGCTCGGGCGCCTCCACGCGACCCCGGATGCGCGCCTGCGCTCCTGCTCACCGCGCGCTCCGTGCTCTTTCGTTCCCCTCGGGGGAAGAGCGGTCGACGCTCGGGACGGTCTCGGGCGCGTCGGGGGCGGCGGCGGACGGCTCGAACATCGAGCGCAGCGTGGGCAGGATGAGCCGTCGGCGAAGCAGCACGACGAGACGCTCGCTGAGCGTGGTGGCGGCCTCGGTGAGCTGGGCCAGATTCCGACCGGCTGCCGGGATCACCCCCCGGCGGAAGAGCTGCAGCTCGACGCGAACGAGCCGACGCACGGCGTGCGTGTACTCTCGCAGGATCTCCGGCGGGAGCATCTCGGGGGTGAGGCCTGCGCGACGGGCCTGCGCGAAGACCTCGAGGAGCGCCACGTCGTCGCCCTCGAACCGCTGTGCATCACCCTTGCCGACGGGGTGCACGATCCCCAGCTTCGTGAGCAGGTCGAGCTCGCTCGCGGTGATGCCACTGGCGATCGACCGACGGCGCGAGATCGCTTCTTTGGGTGCGAGGTCCTCGAGCACGCGAGCGATCGTCGCCTCCACCGCCAGCTCTGCCGGGAGCTCGCCGTCGTCGAGTCGATCCAGGATCCGTCGGATCACCTTGAGCGGGAGGTAGAGCTCCTGCTGCAAGCGCTTGATCGCCTTCACGCGCTCGACGAGCGAAGCGTCGTAGTACGCCATGTTGCGGCTGGTCCGGACCGGTTCGGGCAGCAGCCCCTCGCGCAGGTAGTGCTTGATCGTGGGCACCGGCACGCCGGCCGCTGCGGCGAACGCCGACATTTTCAGGAGATCGGGTCGATCCTCCATCGATGCACCGCGCGACGACGAGCTCGAAAGTTCGACGTGCGACTTCTTAGCTGTGGCCGTCGCGCGCCGTCAACGCGCGTGCGCGTGAGTTGGGCCCTCCTGGTGTTCCGGTGCCGGTCGCCCGCACCGCTTCGGGGCACGACACGACGTGATCCCGACCGCGGCCGCGCACTCGCGCCTTGCGTTCGGTCACACCATCGAGCCACGACATGCCGGGTTTCGGGCCCAATGCCTGAAACCGGTGTCCGGCACCTCGCCGATCCTTCAGTCGCCGTCGCCGCGCACGGGCCCCTCGTCCGAAGCACCCTCGATCGGCCGTTATGCTCCCGCACCATGTTCGCGGTCATGGCCCTGCTCTTGCGGGTGGCGCTGGACCCCGTGGCCTCGACGCACGTCGGCCCGTGGCTCGTCGGCGAGCCGGACCTCGCCGACGAGCTGATGGCGATCTGTCGTCGCGAGAGTCACTGCCGATGGGTCGGTGCCCACCACGACGATGCATCGGCGGGTCGAAGCATGCGACGCAACGCGATGCGCGTCGGCTGGCTCGATCCCTCGTGCGCATGGCACCACGGCGACCCCCGCCGCTTTTCGACCCGAGGCATCCATGGCATGAGCGCCGCGTACACGCTCCGCTTCGTTGGGAGCTGCGTTCCCCCCGAGGTCCTCGACGTGCCTCTCGTCTCGGCCATCGCGGCCACCCGCCGGATGCAGGCCCAGTGTCACGACCACGGGGCCTGCACCCCCGGCGAGCGTCGACGCTTGTGGGCGGGGGCGGCCAAGTACGATCGCCGGCGTCCCCGCGGCCCGTGACCCGGCTTCGTGCCCCCGACGGCACCGTTCGCGACGCCGCCGATCGCGTTTGCTCGACGCTCGAAATGCGCCGATAGTCCTCGGGCCTCGGTCCGGCCGACGGCGCTGCCGAGGCACGCGACGTCCACCGAGGGCCGCGAGCCCGTTTCCCACGATGGCGGACCCGGCCCTCGGACGCCGAAGGCCCGTCCGACCCGCTCACACCACGAGGTCTCCCGTGGATCGACAGCCCCCGCGTACGACCAGCAACGCCATCGAGCTCTACATTCGGACCTACTATTCGCTGCTTCGCAGCTCCGGAGACGTTCGCGTGCGCGCCTTCGAGGAGGCGCACGCCTACTCCGATTCCAGCCTGCACGCGGGTGCCCGCGATGCGAAGCCCGACGTGGCGGCGTTCGCCTACAGTGCGGCCCGACTTCCCACCGAGATGCCCCGGATCCGTCGAATCATCGCCGGCCAGTCCGTCGAGCAATTCGAGTCGGCGGGGGTCGCTGCCGGGAGCTGGGTCAACGTCCAGACCCGCGGCCGGCGTCGACCCATTCGTTGGGACGGCGCCGCGACGATCGCCGTGTTCGTCACCAGCGCGTCCGACATCGACGACCTGGTCCCCATCGTCACCGCCTATCAGATCGAGTGGAACAAGATGCACGAGCGGCTCTCGCGGAGCGAGCTCGGCCAGCGATTGATCAAGGGGGCGCTCACGCCCGAGGATCACACCGATTTCGAGGCACGCATCGCGGACGCGCTGGGCATCGACCTGCACGACGCCAGCATGCTGTTGCGCGCCCTGGGCGACGAGGCCACCGAAGGCGCGCGCGCGATCGCGTCGGGTCCGTGTGACCTGTCGCTGCGGCTTCTGGCCGGGACCCTGCTCGAGTATCGGCGGGCGACGCAGCGCTGGTGGCAGGGGATCGAGGCCGCCTACCGGGGGAACGGGAGCACCCGCCCGCGTCCCGTCTACTTCGTGTCGAGCAACACCCATGCGCTGCCGAACCTCATCGGCGGGTACGCCCGGATGCACCGGGATGCCATCTTCGCATTCGCCCGGGCCAACAACCCCGAAGGGCTGGCGGCGCGCGTGGACGAGGCGATCGCCGCCGGCAACGAAGCGGAGTCCGACAACCTCAGTTACTACCTTCTGCGCCTGTTCATCAGCGCCGACCCGGCCGAGGAAGACGAGCGTCGCCAACGCGTCCAGGCGTCGGACGCCGAGTGCGGCATCGCCACCCTCAAGCGGCCCGGGCACCTCGACGTGAACGCCCAGCTCTTCGAGCTGTGCAAGATCCGCCCCGAGCGACTCGATCCGCGGGCCATGGTGGAGGGCATCGAGTCCTTGGCCCGAAGCGACGCGGTCATCATCAACATCGACTATCCCCTGGGCATGGCGGCGTACCACCACCTCACCCAGCTCGCGCAAGGGGTCGGGGAAATTCGGGGCATCTACGTGATGGGCAAGGCCGCCACCCTCAACGGGCGGGTGGGCGACATCATGATCTCCACGGTCGCCTACGACGAGCACTCCGAGAACACCTACCTCTTCCGCAACGGACTGGTGGCGGGAGACATCGCGCCGCTGGTGCAGGGCACGGTCATGGACAATCAGAAGACCCTGACCGTTCGCGGGTCGTTCCTGCAGAACCCCGACTACATGGACGTCTTCTACCGCGAAGGCTACACGGTGCTGGAGATGGAGGCCGGCCCCTACCTGTCGGCGATCTACGAGATGGTCTATCCCAAGCGGCACCCGCGGGACGAGATCGTGCATCTCTCCAACCTGTTGCCGTTCGACTTCGGCATGGTCCACTATGCCTCGGACACGCCGTACTCTCGTCGACAGAGCCTTCTGTCCAAGAGCCTCTCCTACTTCGGGGTCGACGCCACCTACGGTTGTACGATCGCGATCCTCCGGCGCATCCTCTCGCTGGAGATCGCCCGTTGCCGCGGTGCGTGAAGGTCTTTCGCGGCGAGAACTCGATTCCGTTTCCCGCGCCGGGCCGCGAAACCGGTACCATCGCCGCATGCATCGTCCGATCCTGCTCACCACCGCGCTCGCGCTGTTCGTCCCGAGCCTGGCCGGCGCCGCCGAGCTCCCCCTGGTCGATCCCCCGCGCCCGCAGAAGATCGCCGGCGGAGAGGCAGCGCAGGAGTGTGCCTGGCCCGACACCGTGGCGGTGACCGGCGGCGGTGGGCTGTGCACCGGCACCCTCGTGCACCCCCGGCTGGTCACCTATGCGGCGCACTGCGGGGACGCCAACAAGCAGATCAAGTTCGGGGAGAGCTCCACGGGGGCGGCGTACACCCGGCAGGTCGAGCGGTGCCTGGCCAACCCGGACTACGTGGGCACCACCGACCAGGCGCACGACTGGGCGTTTTGCGTGCTCGCCGAGCCGATCACCGAGATCCCGTTCACGCCGCCGCTGTACGGCTGCGAGCTCGAGGTGCTCGAGCCCGGCCTGGAGGTGGTGATCGCCGGATTCGGCAACGACAGCGACACGGGTGGCTCGGGCACCAAGCGCTGGGCGACGACCACCGTCGTGAGCACGTTCGGCAACACCATCAACATCGGAGGCGACGGGACCTCGACCTGCTCGGGCGACTCGGGCGGGTCGGCGTTCGTGCAGATGGCCGACGGGAGCTGGCGGGCGATCTCGATGGTCTCGACCGGTGTGGGATGCGGCCTGGCCGGCGTGCACGCCCTCATGCACCCCGCGATCCCCTGGATCGAGTCCGAATCGGGCATCGACATCACGCCTTGCCACGACGCCGAGGGGAACTGGCAACCCTCGCCCAACTGCGACGGCTTCTTCACCGGCGGTTCGATGGGCTACGGGAGCTGGGAGAACTGGTGTGCCGGCACGCCTCGCTCGGGCCCGGCGTCCACCTGCGGCGAACCGTTCGATGCCATCGACGACGTCGATCCCCCCGTGGTGACGATCACGTCGCCCACGCACGGAGACGAGCTCGAGTCCGGGACGCCGGTCGACATCCTCATCGAGGCCGTGGACGACGGCTGGGGCGTCAAGGACGTGTACGTCGAGATCGACGGGATGGCCCAGCCGGTGCGCGACACCTATCCTCCCTACGCCTTCGAGGGCGTACCCTTCCCGGACGGGGTCTTCACGATCGTCGCCGTGGCGGAGGACTGGGGAGGAAACGTCGGCGTCTCGGACCCGGTCACCATCGGGGTCGGTGCGGAGGTCCCCGACGATCCGATGGGGACCACCGGCAGCGACGACGCGAGCACCGGCGGTGGTCTCGACGAGACCGGCACGCCTTCGGAACCCGACGACGGCTCGGGGACGGCCACCGACGGCACGCCGCAAGCCGACGGCGGCGGCTCGGGCTCGGGGTGCGCCTGCACCCACCGACCGACCACCGGGTCGCCGTGGGGCCTGGTGTGTTTGGCGTTCGTAGCGAGCCGTCGCCGCTCACGGCGCTAGCGGGCGAGGAGCCGGCGCAGGAGGGCTTCGTGGCTGTTGGCTTCGGCCTCGCCCATCTCCACCGTCGCCTGCAGCAGGTCGGGCCGCGTGTAGTCCCAGCGTTCGATGGGCACGGGTCGGGTCGGGGCGACGTAGAGGCGATTGCCCTGCAGGCCCAGCGCCGAAGGTGGATACGGCCGGGTGAGCAGCACGAGGTTGTTCTTGACCCCGGCCACGTGCTCCGCGGCGGCGGCGGGGACGTTGTCGACCATGCCGCCGTCGAGCAGCGGGCGACCGCGGAAGGACCCCACCGGCGTGAAGGGCGGGGACGAGGACGACGCGATGATCAGATCGGCCAGCTCCTCGGCGGTCTCGCAGGTGCGGGCATCGACGACGTACGGGGCGAAGCCCAGCCGCTTGCCGAAGCGTGGATGGACCGTCGCCGGGCGCAGGCGCTTTTCGAGGTTGTAGGCGGCGAAGCCGAGCACCACGCTCAAGCTCGCCGGCAACGCCCGAGGGAATGCCGCGGTCAAGACCAGCAGGGGAAACGGCTGGTTTCGAATCCGCTCCAGCCCGCCCTCGGCCGCCGCGCACAGCAGCGTATCGCGATAGATCGGCCCGTGCGGCGTCGGGCTGCGCCCCCGCAAGATCGACGTCCAGTCGAAGTTGCGGCGAACGTGAGCCCGCCTCGCGGTCCAGAACGCCTGGGTCTGCCGCTCCCGGCCCGACAGCCAGATCACCGCCACGCATGCACCCGCGCTGCAGGCCGAGATGGCGGCCAGCCGCGGGTGCAGCCGTTCGCCCCATCGATGCAAGAGTCCCAGCGTGTAGAAGGCTCGATTGCCGCCGCCGGCGAAGGTCACCGCCAGGTCGCGTCGCTCGGGCCGAGCTCCCACGTCGCTCGCTCTTAGCAGAAATCGCGGGCGCGTGCGTGAGGCTCGGCGACCGGATCGAGGTCGGCGCGCGGCCCCGCGCCGCCGGCCTCCAGCCGGGGGTGGACCGACCCCGGGTCGACGAGGGCGGCGGCTCAGCGCACGTCCGCCCGCGTGCGGAGGCGCGCGGTCGCGGCTCGGTCGGTGCGCGGCGCCATGATCGCGCGCCGGTGGGCCGCCCCGGGGTGGTCGTCGTCGAGCATCACGCGATCGTGCTCGATGGAGATCCCCAGCCGCTGCAGCGTCGCCTCCACCGGCGGGAACGCTTCGCTTTGCAGGTGCTCGTCGGCAATCCTGGTAAACAGGGGCTTGCCGTACCAGGTGTCGAGCTTCTCCAGCAGCGTCTGGGCCGACCACCGATGGCGAGCATCGCCGCAACAGCGGCGCAGCTCCTGGACCGCGTCGTCGAGCGAGACCTTTCCACCGCTGTCCTCGCGCAGCGCCACGTCGATGAAGAAGGCGATGGCGGCCCCACCCCAGTAGACGTTCTGGTACGCGAACGTGCGGTGCATGAGCTGGCTGGTGCGCGCGAGCGTCATGGGACGATTGCCGTTCTTCCCCCGCACGAAGGCCTCGTACAGCTCCTGCCAGCCCTCCTGCTCGGATCGATGACCCATGCGCGTACGCATCACCTCGGTGTAGTAGCTGACCCAGCCTTCACCCATCCAGGCCTCGTCGACGAACGGCATGCCGTGATGCAAGAGCTCGTGCACCGTCGTCCAGCCGCCGGGGAGCTCGTCGTCCCGTGCGTCGTCGTCCATCAGGATGTACACGCCGGGACCGCCCCCGCGCCCCGCCGCCCCGAAGTACACCGTTCCATAGCCACCGGCCACCGGCACGACCACGACCTGCAACCGGTCCCGCGGAAACGTTCCGTACAGCAACGCGACGGTGTCGGCCGCATCCGTGATCCATGCCCGGAGTCCGGCCGGGGAGGCGGCCAAGGGCGCGTCGAGGACGACCAGCTCGATGGCCGTTCCCGCGGCCGTGAACCGCTCGACCTGCATCCGGCCGAACACGGAGTAGCCGAGCCACGCGTACACGGTCGAATCGAGCGCGTAGACGGCCCCCTTCTCGCCGCGTCGTCCCCGCGCCACGGGCCACGGAACCGAAACGGCGAGCGCGTCGTCGTGGTCGAACCGCACGCTGATCGCCTCGCGATCGGGGATCCGGGAAGGGCGCCACAGCCACAGGCTCGGCCGCACGAGCAGGCTCGCACCGACCCACCGCACCCGTCGACCGCTGCCCTCGCGGCGGGCCATCTCGGCGAAATCGACCTCGTACGCGATGCACTCGCCGGCCTCGACCGCGTCGAGCTCGAAGGTCCGGCCGCGCCTGCGCAGACGCTGTTCGGTGCCCACGATCCGGACGTCTCGAACGTAGTCCGCCGCCGCCGGGTCGCCGGCCACCAGACGGTCGCCGGGCGCCGCGTCGAAGCACAGGCGGACCGTCGCACTCGCCAGGTCGCGCTCGATATGCACCGCGTAGTGCCATCCTTCCACCACCGCGGCGGCCTCGTGGGGCTCGGCGATCCGCTCGGCGGGGTGGCAAGCAGCGAGGGCGGCTGCGGCCGTCGCCCCGAGGACTCGGTGCGGCCACGCGCGCATGCGGTCCGACGGTGACCGGCTCGCGCCCGAACGGCAAGCGCGGTGTGGACGAGCCGTGAGCGTCCGCTCTGCGCGCCGGGCGCAAGCTCGAGAACGGCGTCCATCGTCGTTCACGACGCCACGATGGCGGACCGAGTCGAACGGGGACGCGACGGAATACCGGGGTGACCCATTCGGTCCTCCTGCGTGCGAGGGCAACGCGGTCGAGCCGAACCGCGATCGGTGGGCCCGAACTCGCGGTATCTTCGGCGGCCCGCCCCGTGGACGACGGAGGGGGTCCGGCCGCCCGCGCGACCACGACGGACGCACATGCAAGAGTTTCTCACCATCACGGTCAGCTACCCCACCGTCGTCTTCACCGCCTTGCTCGGTGTGGCCGTCGTCTACTGGCTGTTGGTGATGCTCGGCGCGCTGGGCATCGACGTCATGGATTTCGATCTCGACGGCGCGGCCGAGGGCGGGGCCGAAGGTGTGGTGGAGGGTGCCGCCGAGGGGCTCGCCGAGGGTGCGGCCGAAGGGGGGATGGAGGGGCTGCACGGCGTCGTCCACCACGGCGGTCTGGCGTCGGTCCTGGTCGGCGCGTTCAATCTCCGGAGCGCACCCGTGACCCTCGTCGTCTCGCTGATCGTGTTCTGGGGCTGGATCCTGTCCCACCTCGGCGTGTCCTACGTGCTGCCGCACGTGGGGTTCGTGGAGGGCTGGTTCGGGGCCACGATCGTCGGCCTGACCGCGCTCGCCGGAGCCATTCCGTTGACCGCGCTGATCGTGCGGCCGCTGGGCAAGGTGCTGCAGGTCGAGGCGCAGACCTCTCGGAAGCACCTCGTCGGCAAGATCGTCGTGATCGACACCGGCAGGGTCGACACCGCCTTCGGGTCGGCCAGGGCGGACGACGGGGGCCCGGGCCTCGTCGTCCAGGTCCGCTGCGACACCGAGAACCGCCTGACGCGCGGGAGCAGGGCCCTCGTGGTCGCCTACGACGCGGCGCGCGAGGCGTACGAGGTGACGCCCGTCGACGACATCCTTCCTTCCGCGGCCGTGGACGAGACGCGCGAGTGACCTGCACGTGCGCAATGTTCGAAGACCCAATCCCCCGCCCGACGATCGGATCGACCCGGCGCTTCGTCCTTTCGGAGCAACCGGATGCAGCGGCGAGGGCCCTCGAGAAGCGGCGGGCGATCAGAGCGAGGTACGAAGACCGGGCTTCGCGGAGGCGAGCTCGATGGGAGAAGAGAGGTCGTAGATGCCAAACATGCAGATCTTGATCCTGCTCGGTGTATCCGTCGGCGGATTGTTGTTCTTCGCCTTGGGGCTGATGGCGCTCTACGCCAAGCTCTATCGCAAGGTCGATCAGGGCAAGGCGCTGATCGTCAACAAGATGAACAAGGTCGAGGTGTTCTTCACCGGCGGGTTGGTGATCCCGGTCGTCCACCGCGCCGAGGAGATGGACATCTCGGTCAAGACCATCGACATCGTCAGGACCGGGAAGGAGGGCCTGATCTGCAAGGACAACATCCGAGCGGACATCAAGGTCACCTTCTTCGTGCGCGTCAACAAGACCGCCGAGGACGTCCTCAAGGTCGCGCAGTCGATCGGGACCAAACGAGCGTCGGCACAGGACACCCTCGAGCAGCTCTTCATCGCGAAGTTCGCCGAGGCTCTCAAGACGGTGGGCAAGCAGCTCGACTTCGAGGAGCTCTACACCAAGCGGCATGCCTTCAAGGAGCAGATCATGGCCGTCATCGGACAGGATCTGAACGGATACATCCTCGACGACGCCGCCATCGACTATCTCGAGCAGACCCCCATCGAGTCCCTGGATCACAACAACATCCTCGACGCCCGCGGCATCCGCAAGATCACCGATATCACCGCCGCCCAGGCCGTCTACACCAACGAGCTGCGGCGCGAGGCCGAGAAGCAGACCAAGAAGAAGGACGTCGAGACCCGCGAGGCCATCTTGGAGCTCGAGCGGCAGGAGCAGGACGCCATCGCCAAGCAGGCGCGGGAGATCGCTTCGGTTCGCGCCCGCGAGGAGGCGGAGACCGCCCGCATCCAGGCCGAGGAGAAGCGCAAGGCCGAGCTGGCCCGGATCAAGCTCGAGGAAGAGGTGGCGATCAACGAGGAGAACAAGCAGCGCCAGATCGAGGTGGCGATCAAGAATCGCGAGCGCGTGATCGCCGTCGAGCACGAACGGGTGATCAAGGATCAGCAGCTCGAGGCGATCTCCCGCGAGCGCGAGACCGAGCTCAAGCGCATCGCCAAGGAGAAGGCGTTGGAGATCGAGAAGAAGGAGATCGAAGAGGTCATCCGCGCCCGCGTGGCAGTCTACAAGACCCGCGTGGAGGAAGAAGAGCGGATCAAGGACGTCCAGGTGGTCGCGGCGGCCAAGCGCGCGAAGGATGCCAAGATCATCGCCGCCGAGGCCGAGGCCGAGGAGCAGCTCGTCAAGGACATCAAGTCCGCCCAGGCGCAGGAAGAGGCGGCGAAGTTCAAGGCCAAGGAGAAGATCATCCTGGCCGAAGCCGAGCTCGAAGCATCGGACAAGTCGGCGCGCGCCAAGATCCGCCTCGCCGAGGGAACCCAGGCCGAGGCGGCCGCCGTCGGTCTGGCCCAGGTGAAGGTGAAGGAGGCCGAGGCGGTGGCCATCGAGAAGCAGGGCGATGCCAAGGCACGGGTGACGCTGATGCAGATGCAAGCCGAGGCCCAGGGGCGCGAGGCCCAGGGGCTGGCCCTGGTCAAGGTCAAGGAGGCCGAGGCCGAGGCGATCGAGAAGACCGGTCGCGCCGAGGCGGCCGCGCAGCGCGAGAAGCTCCTGGCCCAGGCCCACGGCAAGGAAGCCGATGCCGTGGCCACCGAGAAGATGGGCCAGGCCAAGGCCGTCGAGCTGCGCGAAAAGCTGCTGGCCGAGGCGCAGGGGCTCGACCAGAAGGCCGCGGCGATGAAGAACTTCGACGAGCAGACCCGAGCGCACGAGGAGTTCCGGCTCCAGCTCGAAAAGCAGATCGAGCTGGCCATGCAGGAGCTCGTCGCGCGTCAGGCCATCGCCAAGGAGCAGGCCGCGGTGCTGGCGGCCGCCATGAGCAACGCGAAGATCAACATCGTCGGTGGCGACGGGCAGTTCCTCCAGCGCTTCATCAACGCGGTGTCGCTGGGGCAATCCCTCGACGGGGCGCTGCACAACAGCGAGACCACCAAGAAGCTGGTGGCCGGCTATCTCGACGGGGAGCGCAGCTTGCCCGACGACATCAAAGACGTGCTCTCGCGACCCGCCATCGACAGCGAGGCCGTCAAGAACCTCACCGTCTCCGCGGCCCTGACCCAGCTCATGTCCAACCTCGACGACGGCGACAAGAGCAAGCTCCAGTCGCTCATCACGCGGGCTCGCGAACTGGGCTTGAAGTAGAGGCACCGGGGGATCTCGAATGCCTGACGATCCCAAGGTCATCGCCGAACAGGCCGAGCCCGGAGCCGACGATCTCGTCGGTGGAAGCTACGAGGTCATCCGGGCTCGCCTGGTCGAGCAAGCCCAGGACCTCGCGGCCAGGGCCGAGGCGCTCAATCAGCGACGCATCGAGGAGTTCGGCGGCACCGAGCTCACCGTGATCGGCAACGAGCGGGTTCGAACCGAGAACAACTGCTTGCCCCGCGACATTCTCCAGGTCGGCGGCAAGCTGCTCTTCGGCTACAATGTCTTCATCGGGCTCAAGACGGAGACGGCCGTCGAGGACGTCTTCTCCTTGCACAAGTTCGAGGTCGGCGCCGACGGGGCGATCGACTTGTCGGCGGTGCCGCTGGCCGAAGGTGGCGAGGGCCACTTGGTCCACCCGCAGTTCGTGAGCGCCTTCAAGGAGCTCTACCGCTACTACAAGGACGCCAAGTTGGTGCAGCTCGCGCGCAGCGAGACCAAGCTCTTGGCGGCCTTCCAGATTGGTCGCGGGATCGGGGACGTGCGGGTGTTCCGGTGGAACGTGGACGCACGAGGGCAGGCGACGTTCATCGACGATCGGGGCGAGCGGGACTACGAGTTCCCCCCGCAACACGACTTCGAGTGGCGCACCACCACCCGCGACGATCAGGTCGAAGGGGCTCACCCCCACGTCTCGATCCTGGACCAGGTGTTCGTCGAGACCACCGAAGGCGATCTGACCATCAAGGTCGAGAACAACACCGAGACCGGCGAGGGCATCTATACCGAGCCCGTCGACGAGGTCGACCAGACGCTGGACGACGCGCAGTTCCAGTACGCGCCGATCGGGCCGCTCATCCTGCTGCGGATCAAGCCGTATCGCGAGGAAACCTGGCGCCACCTCGTCTTCTCCACCCGCTCGCACAGCGTGGTCCGCATCGACGCCATCGGACAGGCGTGCGTCAGCCTACCCGAGGATCACGGCGTCATCTTCCCCGGCGGCTACTTCCTGCAGGACGGCCAGCACAAGGTCTTCGAGGGGGACTACGCCGGCTTCGAGTTCCATCGCTCCATCCGCTCCCCCAACGGGGAAGACGTGCTGTACGTCTTCCACAACCGGGAGCAGGGGATGTACGCCCTGTTTCCCTACAACCTCATTCGTCGCGAGGTTCAAACGCCGATCCGGTGCTCGGGGTACAGCCTCTTCGACGACGGCAAGATGGTGGTCTTTCGGTTCACGGGGGAGGAGCCGACCAAGGTTCACCCCATGCAGATCTGGCAGACACCGTTCGTGTCCGCCGAGCATGCGGCCCAGGCTCCGACCAGCGGCACCTTCTTGAGCAAGATCGGCAACGCCGACCTGGTTCGCGGGATCTCGGATTGCCTGAGCATCAAGAAGTACATCGACCAGCAAACGCCGTCTCGCCAGGTCTACGAGGATCTCATCGCCAACGTCACGCGCGCGCTCGATGCCTACTACTGGATCGACGATCCGGAAGTCGGGCGGCTGGGCAGCGCGCTGCAGGAGATCCGCGCCACCGCCGAGCTCATCGTCGACGAGTTCGAGAAGGTCGTGGCGATCCGGAAGCAGGCCGAGCAGGCGTTGGCGGCCGCCCAAAAGACCCAGGAGCAGCTCGTTCGTTCCCTTCGTCCCGAGAGCTGGGAGCGCGTGGACGAGTTCATGGACGGCCTGACGGAGCTCCGCAAGCAGCGTGGCCACCTCATCACGCTCCGCGAGGCGAGGTACATGGACCTCGGTCGCCTCGACGAGCTGGAGCAGGAGATCGCCGAGCACTTCGACGGGCTCAGCAAGGCCACGGTCTCGTTCTTGCTGCGTGACGACGCACTCGCGCCGCGGCGGCAGCCCCCGCCGCTCCACCACGTCCA
>CAZYSW010000008.1:0-2674 GCA_964650105.1 uncultured Nannocystaceae bacterium | reverse complement strand
CCCTGTCGGGTCGGCTCGACGTGCTGCTGGGGAAGATCTCGGAGGTCACCAAGACCAACGAGATGGTGCCGCTGCGCGAGGAGCTGGACCGCGTGGCGGACGGGCTCAACGTGCTCTCGGAGGTCGCCGCGAACCTCCAGGTCGACGACCCGACCGCGCGCACGCGGATCCTCGAGCAGATCTCGGAGGTCTTCTCCCGACAGAATCGAGTCCGCGCGACCATCGAGAATCGCCGCAAGGAGCTGGTGTCGGCCGAGGGCAAGGCCGAGTTCGGTGCGCAGTTCAATCTCTTTTCGCAATCGGTCCAAAGCGCCATCGCCCTGGCCGACACCCCCGAGAAGTGCGACGAGCAGCTCTCGCGCCTGATGATCGCGCTCGAGGAGCTGGAGGCCAAGTTCAGCGAGTTCGACGAGTTCCTCGGGCAGCTCACCACCAAGCGCGAGGAGGTCTACGAGGCGCTCGAGCAGAAGAAGCAACAGCTCCTCGACGAGCGGCAGCGCCGGGTCCAGAACCTGTGGCAGGCGGCCGAGCGCATCATCGCCGGCATCCAACGCCGAGCGGCGTCGTTCACCAGCGCCGACGATCTCAACGCCTACTTCGCCTCGGATCCCATGATCCTCAAGCTGCGCGAGCTCTCGGAGCGGATCTCCGAGCTCGGCGACAGCGTCAAGGCGGACGAGATCCTCTCGAAGCTCAAGTCCAGTCGTCAGGACGCGCTTCGGGGCCTGCGGGATCGCCTGGACCTCTTCGAGGAGGGCGCGACGCTCATCAAGCTCGGGCATCACCGCTTCAGCGTCAACACCCAGCCCTTGGAGCTGACCGTGCTGCCGCACGGCGACGGGATGGCCATCAGCCTGACCGGGACCGACTTCATCGAGCCCATCGACGATCCGGAGTTCGGGAAGACCCGCGACTTTTGGCAACAGCAGCTCGTCTCCGAGACCCCCGACGTGTACCGCTCCGAGTACCTGGCGGCGTCGATCCTGTTCGATGCCGAGGCGGGCCGGGAGGGGCTCGACTTCGCGGTCCTCCACGAGGCCCAGCGCGGCGAGGGCGGGCTGCTCGAGCTCGTCCGCCGCTACGCCGGCACCCGCTACCAGGAAGGCTACGACCGCGGTGTGCACGACCACGACGCCGCACGCATCCTCGAACGGCTGATCGCGCTGCACGACAGCGCGGGGCTCTTGCGCTTCGCCCCCACCGCGCGGGCGCTGGGCTGCCTGTTCTGGGCATTCGGCGACGACGCCCGGCGTGAAGCCTGGCACCGCCGCGCGCGGAGCCTGGGGCGTCTCCGCAACGCCTTCGGTCGTAGCCCGGCCGCCGAGCGTCTGGCCGAGGAGCTGGCCGACGCGATCGCCGCATGGGTCGAAGCTTCGGGGGTCGACATCCCGGCCACCCACGCACCGACCAGCGGCCGCTACCTGGTGGAGGAGCTCGCCACCGAACGCCCCCGCTTCACCACCAGCGCGGAGGCCAAGACCCTGCTCGATCGCATGCTCGCGCACCTGGACGGAATCTCGGGGCGACGCGATCTCGAGGAGGACCTACGCGCGCTGGAGAAGGAGATCGGCCCCCGGTACGGGCTCGCCCGGGCCTGGGTGTCGGCCTTCCTCGAAGAGACCGAGGACCCGGACGTGCAGAGGCTCTCGCACGTCGCAGGCGAGGCGGCGGCGCTCCTGGTGACCGACCGCAAGCTCGACCGCGAGACCAACGCGTCGCTCACGGTGGCCGAGGTGACCGACCTACTCGGTCAGCATCCGCGCATCGAGGGCCGCAAGCTCCTGTTGCGCATCGACGAGTTCCTCGAGCGCCTCGGTGCCTTCAAGCACGAGCGCGTTCCGGGATATCTGCGCTACCGCGAGATTCGGCAACAGCTCATCGATCGGGAGCGCCGCCGTCTGCGCGTCGACGAGTACAAGCCCAAGGTGCTGACCTCGTTCGTCCGCAACAAGCTGATCAACGAGGTGTACCTCCCGATGATCGGTGACAACCTCGCCAAGCAGCTCGGCGCAGCGGGGGAGGGGAAGCGAACCGACCTGATGGGTCTGCTGCTGCTCATTTCGCCTCCCGGGTACGGCAAGACGACCCTCATGGAGTACGTGGCCAGCCGCCTGGGGCTCGCCTTCGTCAAGGTGAACGGACCGTCGCTCGGCCACGGGGTGACGTCGCTCGATCCGGCGGAGGCGCCCAACGCCACCGCGCGGCAGGAGGTCGAGAAGATCAACCTCGCATTCGAGATGGGCAACAACGTGATGCTCTATCTCGACGACATTCAGCACACGCATCCCGAGCTCCTGCAGAAGTTCATCAGTCTTTGCGACGCGCAGCGACGCATCGAGGGCGTCTGGAAGGGACGCACGCGCACCTATGATCTGCGCGGCAAGAAGTTCTGCGTGGTCATGGCGGGGAACCCCTACACCGAATCCGGCGACAAGTTCCAGATCCCGGACATGCTCGCCAACCGGGCCGACACCTACAACCTCGGCGACATCCTGTCGGGCAAGGACGACCTGTTCGCGCTCAGCTACATCGAGAACGCGATCACGTCCAATCGCATCCTCGCTCCGCTCGCGACCCGCGATCAGGAAGATCTCTACAAGCTGGTCCGCCTCGCCAAGGGCGAGGACGTCCCTACTACCTACTTGTCCCATTGCTACTCGGCCGTCGAGATCAG